>CAZRQF010000113.1:0-1551 GCA_964602275.1 uncultured Eubacteriales bacterium | reverse complement strand
GGTGCATGGAATATAGAAATTTAACATCATAAATTACATAACAAAACTAGTCAAAAGTTCTAAAGTAATGTTTAGACATATTTGACTAGTTTTTTATTATACGAGCCAAAAGTGATTTATTAATAAATTCTTTATGAATTTTGCTAAAAAAGTTTATTTATGTTTAAATATATGATATAAAATAAATAGTAAAATATTATAGGAGGTAAATTATGCCGAAACCAAAATATAAAAGAGTTTTGCTTAAGTTAAGTGGCGAAGCTTTGGCGGGTTCAAAAGGCTTTGGAATTGACCCTGAGATGCTTGGCAAAGTTTGTGATAGTATTAAAAAAGTTTCTGATATGGGTGTAGAAGTTGCAATTGTAGTTGGTGGCGGAAATTTTTGGCGTGGTAGAAAAGCACCAGATATGGAGCGAACTACTGCCGATTATATGGGAATGCTTGCAACTATTATGAATGGTCAGGCTCTTCAAGATGCTCTTGAGTTTAGAGGCGTTGATACTAGGCTTCAAACTTCTATTGAGATGCGTCAAATTGCGGAGTTATACATTAGAAGAAAAGCAGTTCGACATCTTGAAAAAGGTAGGATTGTTATTTTTGCAGGTGGTACTGGCAATCCGTTTTTCTCAACTGATACTTGTGCGGCACTTCGTGCAACTGAAATAAACGCCGAGATAATTTTGTTTGGTAAAACGATTGATGGTGTTTATGATTCAGACCCAAGAGAAAATCCGAATGCTATTAAATATGATGAAATATCATATACTGAAATTTTGAACAAAAATTTGAAGGTTATGGATTCAACTGCGGCTTCATTGTGCAGGGATAATCATATAGAAACAATGATATTTGCACTATCTGATACAAATAACATTGTGAAAGCTGTTTCAGGTGAACATACTGGAACTTATGTAAGAGAATAATTTAAAAAGGAGAATAATTTTTATGTATAGTCATATTGAAGAAAAAATGAAAAAATCATTAGCAGTATTAGAAGATCAATTAGGAAATGTTAGAGCTGGAAGAGCTAACCCTAAGATATTAGACAGAATTATGGTTAGCTATTATGGTGCACCAACTCCAATTAATCAATTGGCAAATATAATGGTTCCTGAAGCTAGAATGATTACAATTCAGCCTTGGGATGCTAGCGTGCTTAAGGAAATTGAGAAAGAAATCTTAAAGTCAGATTTAGGCTTAAACCCTAATAATGATGGTAAGATGATTAGACTTGTATTTCCTGATTTGACAGAAGAAAGAAGAAAAGAACTAGTTAAAGAAATTAAAAAGATGATTGAAGATGCTAAGGTTGCAATAAGAAGCATTAGAAGAGATGGCATTGAAGAATTTAAGGCTAAACAAAAGGCATCTGAAATTACAGAAGATGATTTGAGAGCAGCTGAAGAGCAAATTCAAAAATTAACTGATAAGTATGTTGGTTTAATTGATAAAGCTTATGAGGATAAAGAAAAAGAGATAATGTCTGTATAAATTTTTTGAGAGGTGTGGTACTTTAATGGATAGGATTATTCCAACGCATATTGCAATTAT
>CAZRQF010000112.1:0-1732 GCA_964602275.1 uncultured Eubacteriales bacterium | reverse complement strand
CTCTTTGCATTTTTATTAACTTACATACAAGCTACTAAATCTTCATATGCTTTTTCTAATTCGTTATATGTTTTACTTTCACGATTATCATATACACTCTCAGCCTTATTTAATGCCGTTTGTAATTCTGCAAATGTAGATGTTCCTGTCCAACTTTCCTCATCTTTCTCTTTCACTAATGAAATAGTGCTTTTTAAATTACTTATCAAAAGTTCCCTCTTATTTTCTTCTTCTAAAGCGTCTATTGCATCTTTTAAATCTGAAGCATATTCTGTTATTTTTGATGTTTCCAAAGTTTTATATACATTATTATATGGCTTTAAAACATCTAATATCTTTTGCAC
The DNA here is from genome assembly GCA_964602275.1 of uncultured Eubacteriales bacterium. GTDB lineage: Bacteria > Bacillota > Clostridia > TANB77 > UBA1234 > RGIG6291. The sequence continues at coordinate 1,388 of CAZRQF010000112.1, read as the reverse complement.
TTCTTGCCAAGTTTTTTCAGTATATTTTGATTTATTAGCTTCTAATTTTTTAGCCTCGGATACAACACTTTTTAACTCAGTTATTGCCTCAGCTTGTTCCGCCTCTGCTTTTGTAACTAATGCATCAAGTGCTTCCTCTATATTTCTAGCAACACTATTTATCTCTCTCGAACCATCAGTATCATAATTAATGTCAGCAGCTGCATTTAGTGCCTTAATCAAATTATCATAAGTTTCTTTAGTATATGAATCTTCTTTAGATTTTATTTTATTACCATCAGCTACAGCTTTTTCTAATCTTGCTATAGCTTCTTGCATATTTTCAGCAGTAGTATTTGTTACTAATGATTTTTTTGCTGAGTTTAAATTTGTAATAGCAGTTTCAACTTTTTCTAAAGTTGTTGAGCTTAATACAATTTTCTTAGCAGATGTCAACTGCGTAGTTAATGTAGTGTATGAAGCTTCTGTGTAATCATCTTTCTCTATAGCCTCAACTGTTTTTATTAATGTTTGTAATTCGTTATACTTTGTTCTTAAAGTTTTATCACTAGTTGTTGCCGTTTTCAAATTCTTTACAGCAGTATTTAAATTTTCAGCAGCTGTTTGCATTTTGCTTGCTGTTGCCGTACTTTGGTTTATTCCTTCCGCAGTAGCTAAAGCTGTTTCTAGCTTAGCCCATGAAGCAATCGTATAATTACTTTCCGATTTCTTTTTAGCAGCTGTTATAGCAGATTTTAAAGCACTCTTAGCCTGTGAAGTTGTCATGCTACTAGAGCTATCGTCATCCGCATCATATGTTCCATCATAAAAAATTACAATAAATGTTGTACCATCAACTTCTTCAATTACTGCTGTATCATAATCTTTATCGCCATCGGTTAACTTTGCTTTACTAATTTTTGATTCGTCTTTAACTAAGAAAATTTCATAATCGTCCAAATTAGCAAGCGTAACCTTAGACTCGCCAGATAATTTTATTGCAGTAGATGATAAAGTTGTAATTTCCGAGCTATCTGAAACATCAAAAATTTCTTCTATAACTAATTTATTACTTGAATTTAAAGTATATATTATAACATCGCCCTCATATATCTTTTTGCTCGTTGAAGCCAATGCATACTTCTTAGTACCATCAACAGTTGCAAGTTTTACACCATCTTTACTATTAACTGTAATATCATTATCGGTTACTACACCTACATATATTTCACTATCCTCGTCGTCATCATCATCTTTTTTGCTATCAGTATCAACTTCATCTAAACCGTCATAAAATATAACTATAAAAGTAGTATCTCCATATTCAATAATTGCAGCTGTATCATAATCTTCATCTGCATAATCTAAGTCAACTTCTTCAATCGAATCTTCATCTTTTACCACTACAA
>CAZRQF010000111.1:0-1761 GCA_964602275.1 uncultured Eubacteriales bacterium | reverse complement strand
ATTTAAAGTAACAGCTAAAAACTTAAATGATGGCGACATCAAAGTTACTTTAAACCAAGATACTTTCCCATATGACGGAAAAGAAAAGAAACCAACTCCAACTGTAACTTATGAAGATAAAAATTTAGATAGTGGTACAGACTATGAAATAAGTTATAGAGATAATGTAAATGCAGGAACTACAGCAACTGTAATAATTACAGGTAAAGGAAACTATGAAGGCACAAAAGAAGTAACATTTACAATAGAAAAAGCAGTTAGTAGCCTAGAAGTCACACCTGCAACTATTAATATAGGAGTTGGAGAAACAAAAGAGGCAACAATAAGCTATATTGGCGATGGAACAACGATAAGTGCTGTATCATCTGATGAGAGTGTTGCCAAAGTTTCAATAAGCGGAAATAAACTATCAATAAAAGGTGAAAAAGCAGGAAGCATGACAATAACAGTAAGCGTTAAAGGAAATACAAACTATGAAGATGTAGAAAGCAAGACAATTACAGTAAATGTATATGCAGCACCAAATGCTCCAAAAATAACTGCAACAAACACAAGCGGAAAAGAAATTGGAAGTAAGATTTGGGCAAATACAAATCTATCAATTGAGCTTTCAGGAAGTGTGCTAGCAAATCCTAATGATGTTGGCTATAAATATAGTTACAACCAAACAGATTGGATAGTATATGACAAAGCAATAAGCTACACAGAAGAAACAGATACGGCAGTGTTATACGCAAAAGCATATAACATATCTTACGAAGACATGGAAAGTACAGTAGTTACATACGAAATAAAATTAGACAAAACAGCACCGACAAATATTGATTTTACACAAAGTGTAACACCAAGCACAATCACAATAGAAGTAAAAAGTGTAGATGCACGAATTTCTGGTGTAGGTGGATATGAATTTTACTTAGACGGAGAAAAAGTAGGAGAAGCACAAACTTCTGTATATACATATGAAAATCTTAATGCGGGACAGACATATAAGGTAGGCGTAAAAGTAAAAGATAACGCTGGAAACATAAGTGCACTTGTAACAAAAGACATTGAAACCGAAAAAGTGGTAGGCCAAATTAAATTAACAGCAAGCACTAATAATTTAACTAAAGAAAATGTAACAGTAACAATAGAATGGCCGGAAACAGACCTTACAAAGCAAGTGAAATTGGGCGATGGCGAATGGGAAAACTACAATGAAGGCACATATGTAATAACAGAAAACACAACAATCTATGCAAGAATTATAGATGGTGAAAATGTTAAGTCGACAGCAAGTTTGAATATATCCAATATCGATAGAGTAGCACCAGAAGGTAGAATCTATATAGTACCAGTATATATGCAAGACCAAACAAAAATGACAAATTCAAATACGGTAACAATAAAAGTAACGGCAGAAGATGACAGAACAACAGAGGACAAATTAAAAATGGTATTTATAAACGAAGATGAATTTGCTAAGCTAAAGAGCAACAGTGGACTTGCATGGATGGAATATAACGCAGAAAAAGAATGGACAGTATCAACAGGAGATGGCTTAAAAACAGTATATGTAGTATTCAAAGATGAAGCGGGCAACCAGTCATACTATGTAATAGAAGAATAAGGTTATAATACGCAAAAAACTGACACAAGGAAAACTTGTGCCAGTTTTTTGTTATATTTTTGTATGGGCACCCCGAAAATAGCGATTTTCAAGACCTGCGTGTCGAAAAAGGTCGTAAAATGTCGATGAAAATAAATTGACAAAATATG
>CAZRQF010000110.1:0-1801 GCA_964602275.1 uncultured Eubacteriales bacterium | reverse complement strand
AGATGGGCGAGAAAAAGGGCGATGCCTACAAATTTAGGACATAGTCAAGGTGCGAAAACACTTGAGAAAATAGCAACTGCATGTCAAGAGCTTGGTGTAAAGTTCTTGACTGTATTTGCATTTTCTACGGAAAATTGGAAAAGGAGCGAAGAGGAAGTTAATTATCTTATGAAGCTTCTTGCGGAAAATATTTCAAGTTTTGACAAGCGTTTTAAAAATGACGATGTTAGAATAAGGCTTGTTGGAGATATAAATGGACTTCCAGAAGACCTTCAAAATGGCATTAGGGAAATTGAAGAACGCACAAAATTTAAAAGTGGTTTAACGGTAAATGTTGCTATTAATTACGGTGGTAGGGCTGAAATTGTAAATGCCGTGCGTAGAATGAAAGAAGATAATGTCGAGAATATAACAGAAGAAACACTTAATAAATATATGTATACATATGGTTCGCCTGACCCTGATTTGATTATTAGAACTGCGGGCGAGCAAAGATTAAGTGGATTTTTAATTTGGCAGTCTGCTTATTCTGAATTTTATTTTACTGATGTGTTATGGCCTGATTTTGATGAAAAAGAGCTTGATAAAGCAATTAACGAATTTAATAATAGAAAAAGAAACTTTGGTAAATAGAGCTTATAGGAGGGATATAGTGTTAAAGAGAACAATATCAACAATTATTGGGGTAGGAATACTTGCGTTTGTTATGATACAAAAAAATCAATTTGTTTTTAATCTTGCAGTTGCTATAATTTCGATTATGGCTTTATGGGAATTTTACACAGCATTAAAGAAGAAAAATTTTAAGCCGATAACTTGGCTTGGCTATTTATCTGTTTTGCTATTGTTGGGAATTGGCTATGTAGCGAAGGATACTTTAGTTATGATAATTACTTTAGCACTTCCTTTAATTTTGTTTATTGCATATTGTGTTTCTATACTCACTAATATAAAATACAATATTTCTGATATTGCGATAACGCTTCTGGGAGTTGTCTACATAACTTTTCTTTTAAGCTTTGTTAGTTACACTCGAGTAATGCAAAATGGCGAATATTTAGTTTGGTTCATTTTTGGCGGAGCGTGGCTTACAGATACTTTTGCTTATTTGGTAGGAGTTGCTATTGGAAAACATAAGTTTTCAAAGATTAGCCCTAAAAAATCGATTGAGGGTTGTATTGGCGGTATAGTTGGTGCAGTAGTGTTTTACATTGTGTATGCATATTATTTAAATACACATGTTGTCGGAATTGATATAAATTATATATTTATTGGAATAATGGGATTTGTAGCTAGTGTTATTGCGCAAATTGGAGATTTTGCAGCTTCGTCTATTAAAAGATATTGCGAAATAAAAGATTATAGTGAAATAATGCCTGGTCACGGAGGAATACTTGATAGATTTGATAGTATATTACTAATAGCTCCTTTTGTGTATGCTTGTTTAAGTTTATATAATATGGGGATAATATAACTTTGTGAGGAGGATTTGCTAGATGAGTTTTATTTTGGGTGCACTTAAAATTATAATTGTGCTTGGAACTTTGGTAACAATTCATGAATTGGGACATTTTTTAGTTGCAAAAGCGTGTAATGTCAAGGTGCATAAGTTTTCAATAGGTTTTGGCAAAAAGTTATTTTGTAAGCAAAAAGGGGAAACGGAGTATACTATACGCCTATTTCCTTTTGGTGGTTTTGTTCAACTTGAGGGCGAAGAAGAACGAAGCGACGACCCGAGGGCTTTTAATAATAAGCCGATTTGGCAGAGAATGCTTATAATAGTTGCGGGAGCTACGGTAAA
>CAZRQF010000109.1:0-2038 GCA_964602275.1 uncultured Eubacteriales bacterium | reverse complement strand
TTGAATAAATAGTTAAATTCGGTGCAACGACAAAAAAGTTCTTGATACCTTTATTGGTATAAAGATATGTCATAAACGCACCCATAAGTTTAGTTTTACCAACACCTGTTGCAAGTGCAAATGTAAGCGACATAAAATCATGCTCAAAATCCTTGAAAATCGGATAGACGTCATGAATAGTCGAAGTAGCCTCGACTAAATCAAGGCTTTTAGATAATTCTATTTCATCAAGGATATCATCAAGAATTTTGATACTACGTTTTTGAGGCTTTCTAAGAGCCATTATATTACCTATTGAATCAACAGTGTATTCAGGATATAAAACTTTATTGATGTTACTCATCGTCTTCTTCCTCCTCGTATACAGGTGGAGTTACAATGTTTAAGCTATAATTATCCACACCGAATTCGCAATTTGAAAGTAATGATTGTGGTATTTTTTTAATAGAAATATTTTTAACCCCTGAAACAGCATTAGAGTCGAAAGATTTACAAGATATTAGCAAAAACTCATCATCTTGAAGTTCAGTTTTAATACTATCAATTATTTCTCTGCTTATATGGTTTGTAGTAACGAAAAGATAAGAATTATTTTCACTATGAGATTGTTTCCAATAGCAAGAACTATCAGGTTCGTATTTATATCCTTCGTGTAGGGCTATAGCCGCTGCAAGCATATCCGAATTATAATCGGTACTGATTACTTTTTGTCCAAATGCATCTTCATTAATAAGTGTAGGTGCAAGTTCATAGAAACGATAACCACCGCCACCTTGCCAATTTACCTCTTTTGTTATTCCTGCTTTATCTTTTCCTGCAATTACTAAATCCATCCTTGTTTTTACTAATGAATATGCATGATCCCCCATTTCGATACCGATCCATTTTCTATTCATTTTATGAGCGGTTGCAATTGTAGAGCCTGAACCGAGAAAAGAATCTAAAACAAAGTCGCCTTCTTTCGTATAGAAATTAATAAGTGTTTTTAAAAACGTTTCAGGTTTCTTTCCTCCTTTAAAACCTACTCCACCCTCAAGTCGACAATTTCCAAATGATCCTGCAAAGTCATAATAATTAGGTACAGGAACTGATTTTAAACTTTTTCCATTTTTTAGTTCTTCAAGCCTACTTAATGGTATTCCAGAATAAAATTTTCCTTTGCTTGCAGTTGCTTTTTTAGGACCAGAAATATATCTAAATCCTAATCCATCCTCTCCAATACCGTATACTTTATACAGGCAGCCCAAGCCATCTATATCTTTTCTTTCCCCAAGATACAATTCAAAAAATTCTCCAGCACTAGCTTTGACTCTACTAAGTGACCCGGTTGCCCAGGTTTCTTTCAATCCAGTTAAACATGGTTTGATTTCTTGTATTTCGTATTCATCTGGTTTAAAAATTACAACTTTTTTTCTACCTAATTCAATCTCTGTACCACTTGACTTTTCCACAATTTTATATTTAAATTTATCAATAGAATATTCCTCGACTGGTCTATTTAAATTAACCTTTTTTTTATCAACGGCATATGTCAAAACTTGTTCAATAACTTTTTGATAATCACTATCTTCAGCTAATGTTTTTCCTGGATATCTTACTTGTATATAGAATGAATTCAAATAATTACTTCTTCCAAATACTTCATCCATTATTACTTTTAAATAATGTGATTCCGAATCATCAATATGACAACAAATAACTCCAGTTTCTTTCATTAATTTTTTTAAAAGAACCATTCTTCGATACATTAAATCTAACCAGATAGAATGTTCTAAGTTATCATCATATTTATCAAATGCCTTTCCAGTATTATATGGTGGATCAATATATATAAAATCAATTTTACCAGAATGCTTTTTTTCAAGAGCTTTAAGAGCAAGTAAGTTATCACCGTGAATAAGCATATTTTCGGTATCACCATTTATCACATTGCTTAAGCTTTTATCTTCAATAAGAATACGAGGTTCTACATTAACCTGATTCTCTTTTCCGTACCAAGTAAGTTCTAATTTATTAGCCATATAAACCTTCTCCCTGC
>CAZRQF010000108.1:0-2039 GCA_964602275.1 uncultured Eubacteriales bacterium | reverse complement strand
GGCGGAAAAATCATTTCAGATTTTGAAAGTCCACACAACTATGTTTTAAGAACAAATTAAAAACAGGCGGGAAAATTCCCGTCTGCTTTTTTATCCTCTTATTACTACAAATATTACATACACAATATATATCGCAAGCAAGCACCAACCTTCCGTTTTTCCCATTTCATACTTGCCTTTTTTTCGTGCAAATATTATAAGCATGATAGAAACTATTGCAAATAATAAAGTATCTATAAGTAAAGAATCCATAGGCAAAACTATTGGATGTATAAGTGACGATATTCCAAGTATAAATAATGTATTAAAAATACTGCTTCCTATTAAATTTCCAATAGCTATTCCATCCTTTTTCTTTTTTATAGCAGATATAGATGTAAATATCTCTGGAAGCGAAGTACCAACCGCAAGTACCATTATTGCAATAAATGTTTCTGAAATATGTAGTGCTTTTGCTAGATTAGTAACTGCATCCACAGCCATATCTCCACCGATAAATACCATTCCAATTCCAAGAAGCATTAATAATATATTTATAGTCAACTTATCAATATCTTTTAGTTTTAGTTTAACTACTTCTTTTGGTTTTTCTCTTCTATTATCAATATAATGATAAAGCGAATAATAAATGAACACACCAAAAAACAATAATAAAATTACGCCATCTGCTCTATTTAAAACATTTACGCCAGTACCATCAAAAGCTCTATCTGCCATAAGTACAAGCAAAACAACGGTTGACAAAAGACCCATATATAAATCTTTTCTTACGGTTTCTTTTGAAAACTTAACTGGCTTGATTATACAAAGAACTGCTAAAATGGCACATATATTGAATATGTTTGTTCCAACAATATTTCCAATTACAACTCCATTGCTTCCTGTCTGTGCACCATTAATCGCAATTATGAGTTCTGGCAAACTCGTACCAAACGACACAATTGTCATTCCAAGTAAAATTTCGCTTATATTAAGTATATGACCAATCTTTGAACCTGAGTCAACAAAAAGGTCAGAACCTTTTATAAGCAGCCAAATTCCAAGTGCTAAAAGTAAAATATTTGTTATTAGCATTTTTATCCTCCGTAAAATATTTTTTTATTTCTCAAAAATTATATCATATTAAATTTCAAAAATTCAATACCTATACAAAATATATAAATTTTTTCATAAGAAAAAGAGGCTTTCGCCTCTTTTAATTTAGTTGTACATCCGACATCTTGATATATGACAAAATCTTTGCACCATTAGCTTCGTAACGAATGCAATACCAATTGCCATCAGACCACAAAATTGAAACTTTTGTGCCTTCCTCAAGTGTCCCAACACGGTTCCAACCAGTGCTAGGTCCTAAATAGACCTTCGCCTTTTGGGTTACTACGGTTGCAGAGTAAATATAACTATTATTGTAGTAATACTCCATCTCAGTCGAGAGGAATACTGCCGCAGATTTTGGCAAATACGCTGCGCAAGTCCTTGCATTGATAATCCAGTAGTTAGTAGTTTCACCTAAGATAGTGTAAAACTCACCTGCCGACAAATATCCAATACGCTTTTCTGCGCCTGCATACGGATAAATGGGGCTACCTTCCCGAAGATACAGACAATTGTAATCATTCATCACATAGTATGACAAAATGTAACCAACTGTATGCCCATCAGGATTTCCCAGATTGCTCAAGTCAATGACATACCAATTGCCCTGAATTGCAGTAATCTGCAAATACTGTCCGTTGTACACATCACAAATTTTTTCAGCACTCTCATTAGGCTCAACACGCATACTAGCGTTGCGAGAAATGACAGTACCTTCAGTGTAGCCTAAATCGCACCGATTATAATCGGGCCATTGAAGCTTTTCGTCGGCCAGGGCAAAACTGCACATCGAAATTGCAACAAAAACAACCAGTAGACAAGTAAACAACCGCTTCATTTTGATGTCCTCCTTCCAAATTTGGAACGATTTTTTAAAAAAAGATACAACTACAATTAATATTATACACTCAATATTTTAATATGTCAATTTTTAGTTATGTAAA
>CAZRQF010000107.1:0-2107 GCA_964602275.1 uncultured Eubacteriales bacterium | reverse complement strand
CATTAGTTGACGAAGTAATTGAGCTTGATAAAGAGCTTAGAGAAATGAGATTAAAAGGTGACAATTTAAGAGCTGATAGAAATTCTATAAGTTCAAATATTGGCAATTTAATGAAAGAAAAGAAAGTTGACGAAGCAAACGCCCTAAAAGCTAAAGTTTCTGAAATAAATGATACACTTGTAAAAATTGAAGAAGACGAAGCAAAATTAGCTGAAGAAATTAAAACTAGAATGATGACTATTCCTAACATTATAGATAGCTCTGTTCCAATAGGAAAAGACGACAGCGAAAATGTTGAAATTGAGCGTTTTGGCGAGCCAGTTGTTCCAGCTTTTGAAGTTCCTTATCATTCAGATATAATGGCAAAATTAAATGGCATTGATAAAGAAAGCGCTGGTAGAACTAGTGGAAATGGTTTTTACTACTTAATGGGCGATGTTGCTAGACTTCACTCTGCAATGATTTCTTACGCTAGAGATTTTATGATAAACAAAGGGTTCACATACTGCATTCCTCCGTTTATGATTAGAAGCGATGTTGTAAACGGCGTTATGAGTTTTGAAGAGATGGATGCCATGATGTACAAAATCGAAAACGAGGATTTGTTTTTAATTGGTACTAGTGAACATTCTATGATTGGTAAGTTTAAAGGACAAATAATAAAAGAAGAAGAATTGCCACTTGCTCTTACTTCATATTCTCCATGTTTTAGAAAAGAAGTTGGAGCTCATGGTATTGAAGAAAGAGGCGTTTATAGAGTTCATCAATTTGAAAAGCAAGAAATGGTTGTTTTATGTAAGCCTGAAGAAGCTATGGACTGGTACAATAAAATGTGGAGTTATACAGTAGAATTCTTTAGAAGTCTTGATGTACCTGTAAGAACTCTTGAATGTTGTAGCGGAGATTTAGCAGATTTGAAAGTAAAATCATGTGACATTGAAGCTTGGAGCCCTAGACAACAAAAATATTTTGAAGTTGGTAGCTGCTCTACTCTTGGCGATGCACAAGCTAGAAGACTTAGCATAAGAGCAAAAGGCAAAGACGGAAATTACTTAGTTTCTACTCTAAATAATACAGTTCTTGCAACTCCTCGTGGGCTAATTGCTTTCTTAGAAAATAATGTAAACGAAGACGGAAGTGTTAATATACCAGTAGCTTTAAGACCTTATATGGGCGGTGCTGAGAAAATAGAACCTAAAAAATAGTAAAAAAGCTTGCTAAAACCAAAATATCATGCTAAAATAGTTAAGAACGATTTTAAGAAACACTAGGGAGGTGCTTTAAAAATGGCAAGATGTGAAGTTTGCGGAAAAGAAAAAGTGTTCTCATTACAAGTGAGCCACTCACATAGAAAATCATCTAGAAGCTGGAAACCAAATCTAAGAACAGTTAAAGCTGTTGTTGATGGTTCTCCTAAGAAATTACATGTATGTTCTAGATGTTTAAGATCTGGTTTAGTTGAAAGAGCATAACTAATAAAAAAGTCACCACAAGGTGACTTTTTTTATTACCCTATTTTTTATGTAATTTGCTCTTTTTTTATTCCAAACAATATTTTAAATATACTTTTCAAAAATTTTCCTGGTTTGTACACAACTATTCTCATATTTATTCCCTCCTATTTGCATAGCCAAAATATGCCCAATAATAACAGTATTGCACCAACACCAAATACCCAACCATTGGTAGGAAGCAAAAGCACTAACAATATTCCAAGTCCTAATCCCACCATACACAATCCAAATGTTTTTTTCAGCATTTACTTCCCCCCATTTATTTGATTTAATATATAATATGCTTTATAATAAAAAAAGTTACATCAATAGAGGTGAAATTATGAAAAAAATAGAAAATTTAATTATAGAATTGTCAAAATGCTACGATGGTGAAAAAGGTTCACTAGATTTTACTACTCCATTCGAACTTTTAGTCGCTGTAATGCTTTCTGCTCAATGCACCGATGCAAGAGTAAACATTGTAACAAAAGAGTTATTTAAAGTGGCAAATACACCCGAAGATTATGTAAATATAGAACTTACAGATTTGGAAAAGCTTGTTTCTTCTATCAGTTTTTACAAAAATAAATCTAAACATATAAAAGAATGTG
>CAZRQF010000106.1:0-2263 GCA_964602275.1 uncultured Eubacteriales bacterium | reverse complement strand
GCATACAGAAAGGAGAGTTTTATGGGAACGATTTTTATTAGAACATTAATAATATATGTTTTTGTATTGTTTGCACTTAGACTAATGGGGAAAAGAGAGATTGGTCAACTGCAACCATATGAACTTGTTGTATCTATAATGATTGCAGACTTAGCAAGTGTTCCTATGCAAGACATAGCAATACCAATACTTCAAGGGATAATTCCGATTTTTGCACTAGTATTTGGTCAGATTATATTATCTTTTTTAAATTTGAAGAGTGGAATTATTAGAAGACTTATTTGTGGAAAACCAACTATCATGATAAAAAAAGGAAAAATAATAGAAAAAAATCTAAAAGAACAAAAATATACAATCAATGGATTATTAACGCAACTTAGACTTAGCGGGTATCCTAATATTCAAGATGTTGATTATGCCATATTAGAAACAAGTGGTGCAATAAGTGTCATACCAAAAGTAGAAACTACGCCAGTAACTAAAAAAGATATGAATATATCTTCGACTTATCAAGGCTTTCCTCGAGCACTTATAATAGATGGTTCGTTTATAGATGAAAACTTAGAAAAAAGTGCATTCACACGAGAATCATTGACCAATAAATTAAAAAAAGAGAAATTAAAAGTGGAAGAGATTTTTTTGTTAAGCGTTGATGAAAGTAATGAGATGTTTATACAAAAGAGGGAGAAATGCAAATGAAAGATTTTAGTATAATTATTATAATATTAATATTGGTATTCGTACCAGGGTATTACACGGAAAAATACCTAGAAGATAGCGGAGAGAAAATTTTAAAACAAATAAGTGAAATCGAAAATGAAATAAAAGATGGAAATTTAGAAAATATTGAGAAAGTAAAAAATTTAAAAGAAGACTGGGAAAAAGAGCAACAGTTATGGAATATACTTTCTAATCATCAAAACACAGATGATGTGCAAAAAAATATTGAAATTTTGCTGACAAATTATGAAAATAAAGAGGATAAAGAAGCACTTGTAAATTTATCTGAAATTAGATTTATATTAGAAGATGTGCCACGAGGCGAAAAAATTAGGCTAGTTAACATATTTTAGGTTGAAAAATAACTAATTATGTAATATAATAGTAGTGGGTAAAAATTTAAACGACACCTTTTAATAATTTAAAGGAGGATGAAAAATGTCTGAAAAGTCTACTAATCGGGAGCTTAACTTTAAGGTGCATTTTCTTGGTGCTGCTCAAAATGATGTAACGGGTTCGTCTACTTTGCTTGAAATCAACCTCGGAAACCGGACACGCAAACTTCTAATTGACTGTGGCATGTTCCAAGGCGAAGAAGAAACCGAAAGTATCGATGTGGTACAAGTTGACCCTAAAGAGATTGATGCAGTTTTGCTGACACACGCACATTTGGACCATTCCGGTGAAGTGCCGTATCTGTATAAGATTGGCTATGAGGGAGAAGTTTATGCAAGTCATGAAACGCTTGCACAAGCTACGGCTATCATGTATGACTGTGCTAACATCAACAAAAAGAATATTCCTTTTAATGTTCTTAATTCCATTGAGAACATTCATTCAAAGGCACATCGCAAGTCAAATCAAAGTAAGGAAAATAAGTTGCTCGAGCAAACAATTGACGAAGAGCAAAATGAACTTTTTGACCTTGCACTGTACCTTGCAGAAGATGTTGATGAAGCGGTCAAGCACTTCCATGATGTTGCACCTTTTAAGATGTTTAAACTTTTTGAAGGCGTACATGTAAGGTTCTTGCCGTCTACTCATCAAAACGGTGCAACTATTGTTGAAATATACGCACAGTATCAAGACCAGAAGAAAGCAATCGCTTTTTCTGGCGATATTGGACCTGCAAACTCTTATTTGTACCGTGAAATGCAGTATGAACCAAATGAGCAGATTGATTACTGCGTTGTTGAAAGTCTTCATGGCGTAAATACTCCTGAAGAAACTTTTAACGATTCGGTAAGAAAGCTTCGAAAGCTGATTCAAAAAACTGTAATTCGTGGTAGTAAGAGTTTGTACATCGGTGTTTTTGCACTTGATAGAAGTGCGCTTCTGCTAGCAATTCTCAACGATTTCATTCGTAGTGGAATGAATTTTGAACTTTGGTTTGATTCTCCGCTCGGCGAAATTCAGCTTAACAACTACATTAATTCTTATGAAAATAAGAAAAATATGTGGTTTAGAGAGTTCCCACACAATCCCTTTGATTGTAGGCATGTAAAGTTTTCTACATTCTACAAATCTCATATGGAATTGGTTA
>CAZRQF010000105.1:0-2304 GCA_964602275.1 uncultured Eubacteriales bacterium | reverse complement strand
GAAACAACAACTCCGCCAAATTCATAATCTGGATTTATTTGTTTTCCTTCGTAATCTTGAATATCTGGATTATATTTTTCATTAAAATAAAATGTTGTAAGCCCTCTTGTACGAGCTTTATCTAGTTCTTTCATGTATTTAGCCGAATTCCAATTACTTGGGTTTTCTGCATAATCATCAATCGCATGTCTATACGCATTTACAACAGTTGCCAAATAGTATTCTGTTTTTAATCTTCCCTCTATTTTTAAGCTATCCACACCTAAATCAAAAACAGTTGGCATATCATTAATTAAACACAAATCTTTAGAAGAAAAAATGTATGTTCCCTTATCGTCATGTTCAACAGGCATCATTTCTCCAGGTTTATTTTTTTCTTCTACATACAAATTATATGCCCATCTACAAGGTTGAGCACAGTCGCCATGATTAGCACTTCTGCCTGCCATATAGTCACTCATATAACATCTACCAGAATAACTATAACAAATTGCACCATGTACAAACATTTCAATATCTAATCCGTTTGGCTTATTTTTTGTGATATATTTTATTTCGTCTTTGCTTAGCTCTCTTGCGAGAATTATTCTATTAGCACCATTTTTATACCAAAAGTTACAAGCTTGCAAGCTTACAACATTTGCTTGCGTGCTTATGTGTAGCTCTGTATTTGGTGCATATTCTTTTACTATTTCAGCAATTCCGCCATCAGCAACAATCAATCCGTCCACACCAATTTCATCTAAATATGCAACTTCCTTTTTAACTAAATCATATTCCTCATCTCTTGCATATACATTCATTGCAACATATACTTTTTTGTTTAATGAATGTGCAAGCTTCACGGTGTTTATTAGGTCATCAAATTCCATAGATGTTCTCGTTCTTAAAGATAGTTTAGATGTTCCAGCATAAACTGCATCTGCTCCATACATAAATGCAACTTTTGCTTTTTCAAAGCTTCCAGCTGGTGCTAACAATTCTGGTTTGTTCATAATATTACCTCCACATATATTTCAATTTATAAAATTTTTTTGCTAACTGTAAGACCATCGCCTATATCAACAAGTTTTGAATCTAAATTTTCATTTTCTAAAACAATATCGATAAAAGCTCGAAGCTTATTTACAGCAGTCCTCTGTTTATGCTTGTTATAATCACTTTGTACCATTCCCTTATATAAAACATTATCAGCGATTATATATCCACCTTTTTTGCACAATCTTAAAGCATGGTTAAAAAATTCAATATATTTTCCCTTGGCGGCATCAATAAACACAACATCATACTCTTCTGTTAAGTATGGCAAAATTTCTAAAGCATCTCCTTCAAGAACTCTAATTTTATCCATCGCTCCTACTTTTTCAATATTTTCAAGTGCTTGCTCTACTCTAAGGCTTTCTATTTCAATAGTATCAATTCTTCCACCATCAGCTAAATACTTTGAAAAGCAAAGAGCAGAATATCCAATAGCAGTACCAACCTCTAGCACTCTAAAAGGCTTCACCTCATTTAAAATATTAGAAATATATTCCAATGTATCATCTAGCAAAATAGGAATTTTATTTTCCCTACCAAACTTTCGTACTTCCGTCAAATAATCATAATTCAACATATTCCTACCTCCGACACACATTATATTACAAATTAGGCAAAATATCAACAATTACCCATTTTTGATTTTACTGTTTATGTTGACTAGTTACCTATTTTATGATATATATTTACTGTATCAATATACTTTTCGACATCAAAAGGAGGTTTTTGCCTATGGTAGTCCGCATTAACAGCTCTGCAACACTTGAAGCTACGATTGAAACTATCGGAAGCAAGCTGTCATTGTACGAAAAAGACTACGCTCTTGGCGTATGCGAAACAGTTTTAAAAGTTTCAGCACCTGCTGAATTATGTTTTGCTACATGTGATACACTTTCATTTAGCCATAATTTCAGTGTAAAAAATGTGTTAACGCATATTTCAAATGAGTTGCTTTACTATATCACCGGTATCACATATATGCGTTTCATGCGCGATTTCAATATTCAAAGTAATTTTGAGCTTGAAATTATTTTTGTAGAAACAATTGATAACACTCCTACTGATGAAATTCCTCCAATGTATTGGGGTGAAAATTTAAAGGATAATTACATTGTACATTTACAACTCAAAAATGCATAATTTTTAAATTGCAATATTTAAAAAAGCAAAACAACTTACGACATCATATTAGTTCGTAAGTTGTTTTTTACTTTAAGCGATTGTTTTTTATATCCTTAATTATCATATTAATTCTTTTTAATACAG
>CAZRQF010000104.1:0-2320 GCA_964602275.1 uncultured Eubacteriales bacterium | reverse complement strand
AATGTTTTAAAGTGCTTTAAATAATAAAGCACTTTAATTTCGGGGTGTGGCTCAGCTGGTAGAGCGCTTGGTTCGGGACCAAGAGGCCGTGCGTTCAAATCGCATCACTCCGACCACACAAAAAAGGAAATCTAATTTTTGATTTCCTTTTTTATTTTTATTTACTTTCCAATATTAATTTTAACTCTTCATTTCTTTTAACTTTATTAGTAGTTGTTTTTATTAAAGGCACATCTGTTAAAATCATATCTTTTATGTATTTATATTTTGGCAATGTTTTATTTACTTCTTTAACCTTAGCCCAAATTGCTTCTCTTAATTCTTCTTTTGAAATATTGCCATATTCTGCTTTTGCATTTTTTTCATTATATACTATTTTAACTGCAACCATTAAGTCATTTGCATCATCAACGCTTGGCTTTCCATACACAAAAACTTCTTCAACTCCAGGAATTTTGCAAACTAAAGTTTCAAGCTCGTCAGGGAAAACCTTTTTGCCATTTTTTAGCACTATAACATCTTTCTTTCTTCCAGTTATAAATACATACCCATCTTTGTCTTGGTACCCCAAATCACCTGTGTAAAACCATCCGTCTTTTAGTACCGCATTTGTTGCTTCTTCATTTTCATAATACCCAAGCATTACATTTGGACCTTTTACTCTAATTTCTCCTATCCCTTTTTCATCTTTATCTACAATCTCTAATTTTGTATGTTTCATAGGAAAACCTATTGAACCTGCTCTCTTTCTACGGTCATCTTCTGCTGCAATAACAGGAGAAGTTTCTGTTAAACCGTATCCTTGAACAACATCAATGCCAAAGCTACTAAAATTTTTAGATAATTCTTTATCAAGCGGTGCTCCGCCTGCTATTATCAAACGCAAATCTCCGCCCAACTCTTTTAAAACATCTTTAAAAACTTTTCTTCTAATATCTATTTTAAAAAACTTAAAAAAGTTAGCTACTTTTTTTCCTAATGCAACAACTTTTTCTTTTCCTTGTTTTTTAATAGCCTTTTCTATTCCTTGATACATTTTATCTATCAAAATAGGAACACCCACAAACACAGATACTTTATATTCAATAAGATTATCTTTAATATATCTAAGTCCATCTGTAAATACGGTTTTTATGCCAGATGCAAGCATTACAAGTAATCCTGTTGAACCAAAAATATGGTGAAATGGCAAGAATGCTATATTTACATCATCACTATGAAAAGTTTCAACTTCAAGCATATCGTGTATATTTACCGCAATTCCCTCTTGATTTAACATAACTGCCTTAGACTTTGAAGTCGTTCCAGATGTAAAAAGCAATATACTCATCTTTTTCGAATCAACTTTATGATTAATAAACTCTTTTTTATCTTTAGACTGTTTTTGTCCGTCACTTAAAAGCTTATCCATACAAATAAACTCATTTTCTTTATCCATACAGATAAATTTTTCAATAACTGTCTTACCTCTATTTTTTATTTCTGTAATAATATCTTTATATTTCCCGTCAAAAACTATAGCTCTTGCCTTACTTCTAATTAACGATTCTTCTAGCTCACCTATTTGAAGCTCCTTATCTAAAGGTACTGACACCATTCCGCCAAGAAGATTACTCAAATGAGCCACAGCCCATTCGTACCTATTTCTGCCAACAACAGCAATACGAGAATCCTTAAGCCCTAACTTATAAAGTGACGAACCAAAAGAATTAACATCATCTAAAAAATCTTTATAAGTCTTATTTTCATATTCAATTTTATTATCATTCTTATGTTTAATAGTAAACGCAATATTATCTTTATATAACTTTACCGAATTATATAAAACTTCTTTTATATTACTAAACATCGGAATTTCCGCTCTAGTCTTACAACCAACCATATATTCCCTCCATTCATATATAAGTATATTATCATTAACTCGCAGAAAATGCAAATAACCGACGGCTCATTCTAAAAGTAACTTAATAAATTTATTTTAAAATATTAAACGAATTTTCAAAAAACACTTGATTTTATGTAGAAACCATGCTAAAATACATTACTGTAACACCGGGGTGTGGCTCAGTTGGTAGAGCGCGTGGTTTGGGACCATGAGGTCGCACGTTCGAACCGTGTCACCCCGACCATACTAAGGTCTTGAAAGAGTAATCTTTCAAGGCTTTTTTGTTTTATATAAAAAATAACACTTGTTTTATTTGAAGAGATTTTGTTATTCATTACAATAGATTAATATAATCACTCATATATTCATTTCCTACTAACTTAAAATATTATTTAACTTTTCTGATAAATTCTGATTATTCATACAAATCACTCC
>CAZRQF010000103.1:0-2414 GCA_964602275.1 uncultured Eubacteriales bacterium | reverse complement strand
ATAAAAAATTCTACAAGTATAGAAAAACAACTTGTGGAATTTTTTGTAAGTTTTATTGCATTTGACTAAAATGCAAATATGTGATAAAATTCAGTCATTTGAATAGATAAGGAGAGGTGATTTTTATGCATTGGGCGGAAAAAATTGCAAAACAAATAATTGAGAGAAATCCAAATAAAGAAGAATATGTATGTGCTGCTGGTATTAGCCCATCAGGCTCTGTACACATAGGAAATTTTAGAGATGTAGCAACTAGCTATATGGTTGTTAAAGCTCTAAGGAAACTAGGTAAGAAAGCCAAATTACTTTTTTCTTGGGATGAATACGATAGAATGAGAAAAGTTCCTGTTAATGTTGAAGCAGTAGACAAAGACATGGAAAAATATATAGGTTGTCCTTATGTTGATGTAAAAAACCCATTTGGTGGAGAATGCAAAAATTATGCAGAGTATTTTGAAAAAGAATTTGAAGATGCTGTTGAACCATTTAAGTTAGACATGGATTTTAGACATCAAGCACAAATGTATAGAGATGGCAAATATACAAAATATATATTGTTAGCACTAGAAAAGAGAAAAGAAATTTTTGATATATTAGATAGTTTTAGAACACAAGATGCAACTGAAGGCGAAAGAGAAGCATATTATCCAGTTAGCATTTATTGTCCAAAGTGTGGTAGAGATTCTACAAAAATTACTTCACTTACTGATAATTGCGAAGAAGCGGAATATGAATGTGCTTGCGGTCATAAAGGAACATTTAATTTTGTAAACGATCACAATTGTAAATTGTCTTGGAAAGTGGACTGGCCAATGAGATGGCTATATGAAGGTGTTGATTTTGAGCCAGGCGGAAAAGACCATGCAAGTCCAGGTGGAAGCTATCAAACAAGTAAGATTATATCTGAAAAGATATTTAATTATCCAGCACCAATATTCCAAGGATATGAATTTATAGGAATAAAAGGAATGACTGGTAAGATGTCTGGTTCATCAGGATTAAACTTAACACCAGCAACTATTTTAAAACTATACCAACCAGAAATAGTAATGTGGTTATACTCAAAAGTTGAACCAACTAGAACATTTGATTTTTGTTTCGATGATGTAATATTAAGACAATATTTTGAATTTGACAAAGGCTACAACGATTACATTAACCAAAAAGCAGATGAGCATAATGCAGAAATAATTGAATACAGTTTGATTGACAATAAAAAACTAGACACAGTTTCTATGTCATTACTTGTACAATTAGGTTCAATAGTAAACTTTAATGTACCTATGCTAGAAACGATGTTTGAGAAGATTGGTCAAAACTTTAAGTATGATCAATTTAAAGATAGACTTGAAAGAGCAAAATACTGGCTTGAAAATTGTTCACCTGAAAATGTTAATAGATTAAGAGAAACAAGAAATTGGGAAGTATTTAATACATTATCAGAAACTGAACAAAAACAAATTGAAATGTTACATGACTATCTAAAAAAAGGTGGTTATACACTAGATGATTTGAATGCTGAGTTATATGATATTCCAAAGAGATGCCTAACAAGCGAAGTTACAGACAAAGAGTTAAAAACAATACAAGGTGCATTTTTCAAAAATGTTTATAAATTGATAATGGATAAGGAAAAAGGACCAAGACTATACTTATTCTTATATGCGGTTGATGTTGACAGCTATTTGAAACTTTTAGATTTTAGTATGCCAATAACAGAGGAAGAAATTGCATATGAAGCTAAAAAGAAAGAGGAAGCGGAAAAAGCAAATCAAGAAGAAGAAATAGTATATGGTGATCCAGATCCAGTAGAAGAAATAAAACCAGAAATAACAATGGAAGATTTTCAAACAATAGATTTAAGAGTTTGCAAGATAACAAAATGTAGTGAAATTAGAAAATCACATAGTTGCTTAAAAATCACATTGTTTGACGGCTTAAAAGAAAGAGTAATTGTTTCAAGTATAAAGAAATATTACAAACCAGAAGAGTTAATAGGTAAAAAGATTATAGTTGTTGCTAATTTACAGCCAGCTAGATTGACAGGTGTTACAAGCGAAGGAATGTTACTTGCAGGCACAAACAATGCTTGTGGTTGTAAAGTGGTATTTGTAGACGATTCAATACCAGAAGGAACCAAAATATGCTAAAAATATATGCCTCTCGAAGTGTATTTGAGAGGCATCTTCTTTTTAAAGTAATTTTTCATATTGTTTAGCAATTCTTTAAGGATATTTTGAAAAATTATCTTGCCAAAATAGTTTAGTTATGCTATATTAAATAAGTAATTTGCATATAGGGGTGTAGTTCATCGGTAGAATAAGAGTCTCCAAAACTCCAGAGGAGGGTTCGATTCCTTCCACCCCTGCCAATTTTAGAAAATCACTTTGAGAAGACCATCAAAGTGATTTTTT
>CAZRQF010000102.1:0-2435 GCA_964602275.1 uncultured Eubacteriales bacterium | reverse complement strand
ACTCGATTTTATACAATTTTAGAGAAACTTAAACAAACGAAAACCCTACAGCCATTTGAAACTGTAGGGTTTTGAATATACCAAATATTATCTCTTTGAGAATTGTGGTGATTTTCTTGCTTTCTTTAATCCTGGTTTCTTTCTTTCTTTCATTCTTGGATCTCTTGTTAAGAAACCGGCAGCTTTTAAAGCAGCTTTATTTTCTTCATTAGCTTCAACTAATGCTCTTGATAAGCCGTGTCTAATAGCACCAGCTTGACCAGATAAACCGCCACCTGTAACTTTAGCGATTACATCAAATTTTCCTTCATTGTTTGTAACAACAAGAGGTTGTTTGATTAAGATTTTAGTTACATCAGTTGTAGCATATTCATCAAGTGATTTTCCGTTTATAGTGATTTCACCTTTACCTGGTAAAATTCTAACTCTAGCTATAGAGCTTTTTCTTCTACCTGTACCATAGAAAGTTGTATTTGCGTTTTTATTAGCCATTTCTTATATTTCTCCTTCCTAAAAGTTATATGCTTCTGGTTTTTGAGCTGCATTTTCATGTTCGCTACCAGAGTATACTCTTAATTTTGTTAACATTTTTCTTCCTAAAGTATTTTTAGGAAGCATACCTTTAACTGCAAGCATAAGCATCTTGTTAGGATCCATATCTTTGGCTTGAGTTTCTTTCATGTTACCAATGTAACCTGTATGTCTTCTATATATTTTGTCTGTTTCCTTGTTTCCTGTTAAAACCATTTTTTCTGTGTTTATAACAATTACATGGTCACCAACATCCATATGAGTAGAGTAAGTTGGTTTGTGTTTTCCTTTTAATAATTTTGCAACTTCTGCTGCAAGTCTTCCTAGTACTTTGCCATCAGCATCAATAATGTACCATTTTCTTTCAATTTCGCTAGCTTTAACGCTATGTGTAGTATTATTCATGGTAATACTTAAACCTCCATTTCACAATATAATTCATCTTATTTATAATTTGAGCATTAGGGATTTCCGGGCTACCTAATAAACTCATGTGCAATAATTCTAATATAAAAGTCTAAAAATGTCAATCTTTTTAGCAAATTTTTGTTGACAATCAAAAGAAAATGTACTATACTTTTTAATGTTCAAGAAGAAGTCATCCACTTCTCACCACGCCATATGATATGAGCGCTTGGTAAAGATATAGTTAATTTTCAATGATTAAATATATTTATTATTGTGTGTGGAATGACTTGAGCTTGGCTCAAGTTTTTTAATTGAAGGAGGTTTTTGATATCAAACAAGAACTACGAATTAACGATGAAATCGTTGCCAAAGAAGTAAAGCTTATTGACGACGAAGGTGCTCAATTGGGCGTAATGTCAGTTGCTGAAGCACTAAACATAGCTGAAGAAAGGGGACTAGACTTGGTAGAAGTAGCACCTAATGCAGAACCAGTAGTATGTAAGGTTATGAATTATGGTAAATACAAATACGAACAAGCTAGAAAAGAAAAAGAAGCTAGAAAGAAACAAAAAACAGTAGAATTGAAAGAGATTAGATTATCTTCTACAATTGATACGCACGATTTTGAATTTAAATCTAAAAATGCAAGAAAATTTTTAGAAGATGGTGACAAGGTAAAGGCAACTATAAAATTCAAAGGCAGAGAGCTTAACAATACAAGCTTTGGTGCTAATGTATTAAATAAGTTTGCTGAAAGTCTTGAAGACATAGGAACTGCTGAAAAAGAACCTAAATTAGAAGGTAGAAGCATGATGCTTATCATCAGTCCCAAAACATTAAAATAATAAAAGTGGAAGGAGAGTTTTAATTATGCCTAAAATGAAAACACATAGAGCAACAGCTAAAAGGGTAAAAATTACAGCAACAGGAAAAGTAAAAAGAAGTCAAACAAATAAAAGACATTTGTTAAATTCAAATGCAAAGACATCAAAGAGAAAAGCACATTTAAGAAAATCAACATTAGTTGATAAAACTATGGAAGCTAATGTAAAGAGAATGTTACCATACGGAAAATAAAACTTAGTAGAAAGGAGAAATATAAGAAATGGCAAGAGTAAAAACTGCAAAAATAACAAGAAAAAAACATAAAAAAGTTTTAAAAATGGCTAAAGGATACTACGGAGCAAAAAGCGTTAGATTTAGAATGGCTAAGCAAGCTGTTATGAAATCTGGACAATATGCTTATGTAGGAAGAAAATTAAAGAAGAGAGATTTTAGAAGATTATGGATCGCTAGAATTAACGCTGCTGCAAGAGCAAATGGAGTTAATTACAGCACATTAATAAATGGAATGAAGAAAAACGAAATTAATGTAAACAGAAAAATGTTAGCAGAAATGGCAGTAAATGATCCAGTAGCTTTCGCAGAATTAGTAAAAGCTGCAACAAAATAAATAAATTAAACATCACACAAACCGTGTGGTGTTTTTTTATGTC
>CAZRQF010000101.1:0-2465 GCA_964602275.1 uncultured Eubacteriales bacterium | reverse complement strand
TATCCCATACTTGTAGAACCCAAAACCTTAACTTTCATAAAAAACCTCCTCACGCAAAATTTTGTTAGAGAAAACTTAAAGCATTACACTATGAGTGATTATATATTTTTGATTTCCTAAAGTCAACGAATTGAACGAATTAATTGTATAAAAAGAGAAATGCCTTATAAACATTTCTCTAAAAACGCTTTTAATATTTTAGTTAATTATTTTAATAATTCCGTTAACTCGTTTACATGATATATATCTAATGTATTCATTGCTCTAGTTATGCAAACATATAAAAGTTTTGTATCAACTTCTGACTTAGTATAATTAAATGTATCTGCATTCGTGATAATAACGGCATCAAACTCAAGACCTTTTGATAGATACGATGGCACTACGCTAATTCCGCCATTATATTCACTATCTTTATCGCTTATTATGTGTACATCATCTCTTCCAATGGCTTGTTTCATTTTTTCACAGTCTTCAACCGTTTTACATATAATAGCTATATTTTTAAAATTTTTACTTTCAAACTCAGTTAGTCTACTAATTATTTGACTTACCATATCATTCTCAGTATCAAACTTTTTAATGGTAACCGGTGCACCGTTTTTCATAACAGGTTCTCCAAGTGGGCAATTTAGTTTAGCTGTAAGATGAGATATTACATGGTTTGCCGTATTCATTATTTCTTCTGTTGTTCTATATGTTTTTTTAAGTGTCAAATATTCTAAATCTGTATCTTCGCCAAATACTATGCTCATTGTTTTTTGCCAATTTGTCGTACCCCTATAAAAATATATTCCCTGCGACAAATCTCCAAGTATAGTAAGCGAATTACTTTTAACAATTTTCTTAAATATATAAAATTGAAATTCACTAAAATCTTGTGCTTCATCGACAACAATGTGTTTTAATTCAAACTTTGTTTTTATGCCATGAATCATATATTTTAAATACATAAGTGGTGCTATGTCTTCCATTTCAATCTTGCCTTCACGCTGAACCGTTTCAAAGCTCTTTTTAATATATTTTATTTGTTCATCAGGCACTCTGTTCTTTGCAATATCGTCAAAATAATGCATCAAAAATTCTCTATAATATTGAAGAGGTTCTAACACTTTATTTTCTTTAAAGAAATCATTTACATGCTTTTTAGCATCTTTTGTAACGGCTTTTATAACTTTGTCTGTTTCGTCATATAGTGCTCTTATTTCTGCTCTTTGTATCTCTTCGTTTTCATTTTCAAATCTTATTTTCTTTATTTTATATTGTCTATCTTCTTCTATTTCTCTTAATATCGTGCCACTTCGCATAGCAACGGCATTATACAAATGTTTTTTTATCTCTTCAATTCTCCTGCACAATGCTAAATTTGCATACTCTCTGCAAAACAGCTTTAAAATTTCTTCTTTCTTCATAAAAGTGTATCCACAAATTTTAAAATCTTTATCTGGTACAAATCTTTTTTCTATTTCATAAACATACTCGTCTAAAATATTTTTATATCTAATTGAAGATTTAAGTGCAGAAGCATTTATTATAACTTCATCTCGCTGTTTTTCTTTCTCAGTTTTGTTGTTATCTATAAGCAAACTCAACTTTTTGTTTGGATCTTCAATATCATACTCTTTGCCAATCACATCAAAAGCAATTTCTTCGTATGTTAATTGTTGAACCCTATCAACACCTAAATCTGGAAGAACATTTGATATATAATTTAGGAAAAATTTGTTTGGTGCAATTATCAAAAACTCTTCCGGGAAAAAGTTTTTATCATAATTATAAATCAAATAAGCAATTCTATGTAAGGCAATTGTAGTTTTTCCACTTCCTGCAACGCCTTGAACCACAAGCGGTTTCCACATATCAGCACGAATTATTTTGTTTTGCTCTGATTGAATTGTCGCAATAATATTTTTAAGTCTAGTATCAGAATTAGCTGACAAAAAAGGCTGCAACATTTCATCGTTAGTAGTTATATCAATATCCATTGCATTTTCGAGCTCGCCATTATCAGAGAAGAAATATTGTCTTTTAAGCTTTATTTCCCCCTCAATTTTGCCAGCAGGACATTCATATTCCGCATCGCCAAGTCTACCTTCGTAATACAAATCAGCAACTGGAGCTCTCCAGTCAATTACCACTTGTTCTAGTGTTTCGTGGTCTGTAATGAAAGTTTTGCCCAAATAAAAAGCATCCCTTTTTTCACTACCATTTTCTACAAAATCTACTCTTGCAAAATATGGTTTAGGTTTAATCATCTTAAGAGTTTTAATTCTTCGAGTAAACCTATCTTTTAGGGCTGCTTTCATATAATCATCTGCATAGTCATCAAAATCGTAATCGTCAAATCCTCGTTCAAGTCTTTCTTCGCTTTCTTTAACCTCTCGCTCAATATAATCTTTTGTTTTTTTAAGTTTTTGTTTCTCACGCAAGTACTCATCTTCTCTTAAACTCATATCGCACCTCCG
>CAZRQF010000100.1:0-2535 GCA_964602275.1 uncultured Eubacteriales bacterium | reverse complement strand
GGAAATAGTTTAATAAATTTTGTGTCAGACAAACTTATATGTACTGTTGCTATGATTTTAACTATACTTGGTGGTCTTGGTTTTTTGGTTTGGAATGAGATTAGAGAAAAAATTGAGTATAAAATTAAAAATAAAATGTCTTTTAAAAAAATGATAAATGCATTTTCAGTACATACAAAAATGGTGTTTTCGGTTACATTTATTTTAATAGTATTAGGAATGGTTAGTATACTAATTGTTGAACATAATAACGAAGCAACTATTGCAAATATGAGTTTTGCCGATAAGCTTTATGTGTCATTGTTTCAATCTGTAAATGCTAGAACATCTGGAATAACTGCTGTTCCTGTAAAGGAGTTAACACCTGCTGGAAAAATAATTACTATTTCACTTATGTTTATAGGCGGTGCGCCAGGAAGCACGGCTGGTGGTATAAAGACAGTTACTTTTGGACTTATAGTTATGACTGCAATTAGCGTTGTACTTAATAAAAAACGAGTGAATATATTTAAAAGAGAAATTCCGGAAGAACTTATAAAAAAAGCAGTAGCATTATTACTTCTAGCACTTACATTAGTTTTGATGGCAACAATTGTATTAACAATTACGGAAAAAAATATAGATACATTAGATTTAGCGTTCGAGGTGGTATCGGCTTTTTCTACTTGCGGTTTATCCGCGAGCGTTACCCCGCTTTTGTCAACTGCCGGAAAAATAACAATAATGGTACTTATGTATGCCGGAAGAATTACAACTATAACAATGACAATGGCAATTTTTAGAGGAAAAATAAAAGAACATGATGTTGGTAGATACCCACAAGAAGATATTATGATAGGATAGGAGAAAGATATGAATAGAATAAATCAACAAATACTTATAATTGGGCTTGGAAAGTTTGGAATGTCGATTGCAGAACAACTTTCAAAATATGATTGTGAAGTTATGGCAATTGATAATTCGTATGAAAGTGTTGATGCGGTTGCACAATATGTAACAAAAGCAGTAAGAGTAGATGCAGTTGATGCAAATGCATTAAAAGAAATTGGAGTAAATAATTTTGATGTTGTAATATTAGGAATTGGCGAAAATATAGAAGCAAGCATAATGATAGCGCTTATGTTAAAGGAACTTGGTGCCAAATATGTAATTGCAAAATCTCGAGATGATATGCATACGAGAGTGCTAACGATGATTGGTGTTGACAAAATAGTTCAGCCTGAAAAAGATTCTGCAATTAGGCTTGTTAGAGGCTTGGTTCATAAAAATTTAGTAGAACGAATGGAGTTTAGCAAAGATTATAGTATTGTAGAAGTGTCTGCTAGTGAAAAATGGATTGGAAAGAAATTAAGTGAACTAGCTTTAAGGCAACGACACAACTTAAATGTAATTTGCATAAAGAAGACAAACGAAGACAAAACAATTTTTCCGACTGCTGATTACGAGATAACGGAAAATGATAATTTAATGGTGATAGCACCAAACAAAGAAATTGAAAAAATGGGATGGATGTAAAATGAAATTGATATTAGCTTCAAATTCAAAATGGAGAAAAAAGATAATAAATGATGCAGGTTTTAAATGCGAAACTATGGCAAGTGATGTTGACGAAAATATTGAGTTTGCAACACCAGAAGAATATGTCATAACACTATCAAAAATGAAAGCTGAAGCGGTTTCTTCTAATGTAGACGATGGTATAATTATAGCTGCCGATACAATTGGCTATATGGATAATGAGAAGTTTGAAAAGCCAAAAGACAGAGAAGAAGCTTTTAAAAATTTGAAAAAACTTTCTGGAAAAGTAAATTATGCAGTAACTGGTGTAACAATTTTAGATAAACGAACAAATAAGAAAGTCAGTTTTTCTGATACTGCAGCTGTTTATTTTAAAGAGATGTCTGATGAAGAAATAAACTGGTATATTGATAATGAAAAAGGTGTTTATCAATGTGCTGGATACTCAATAGAAACTTGTGGAGCGTTATTTATAGAAAGGATAGATGGAAATTATAGTAACATTGTGGGGCTTCCTATAAGTAGGATATATGATGAATTAAAGAAAATGGGATACAGAATAAATGATTTTGAAACAGTTTAAAAGGAGAAACATATGAAATTATTGAGAAAAAGATATATTCCAAATGAAGTAGTAGACATATCAAAAGATGAAGTTTTATATAAAGATGATAAACTAATGGTAACTAAATGGCTACCGATAAATAAAAGGGCAGATATAGGTAGTGGAATTTCGTACATCTTTTTAGAAGAGGGATATAAAATAAGTAAATTTTTTGACAATGATGGTAACTTTGCTTATTGGTATTGCGATATTATAGAATATAAGTATGAAGAAGCGGAGGACACGCATATATTTACTGATTTGTTGCTTGATTTAAAAATTTATAAAGATGGAACTTACGAAATATTAGACATGGACGAATTGGTGGAGGCATATGAACAAAAGCTAATAACTTTTGAACAAGTGTTAAGAGCATTTGGAAGTTTAACGAAGTTACATGAAATGATAAAAAA
>CAZRQF010000099.1:0-2909 GCA_964602275.1 uncultured Eubacteriales bacterium | reverse complement strand
TTTTTCTTTCTTCATCTGTTATTACATAATTTATTGTAACTTCTGCAGCAGTACCGTGTGTTGTTGGCAATGCTATCATTGGCATACCTTTGTTTACTGTGTTTGAAAGTCCATTTAAAGATTGTAATGTTCTGTCTGGATTTGTCATTAATATTGAAATTCCTTTTGCAGTATCTATTACAGATCCGCCACCAACAGCAACTATTACATCTGCACTTGCTTCTTTACATACGCCTAGTCCTTCTAAAACATTTGCTATCGTTGGATTTGGTTTTACATTAGAAAATGTTGCATACTCTATTTTAGCATCTTCTAAAACTTTTGATACTTTTTCAGCAACTCCTGCTTTTAATAAAGTTTCGTCTGTTACTAATAAAACTTTTTCAAAACCTCTCTTTTTAATTTCCTCAGCAAGTACCTCTCTTGCACCTTTGCCAAAATAAGATGTTTCATTTAAAACAAATTTTGTAACCATATTCTTCCTCCTTAGTTTATTTATTTGATTTGTATTTATACAATAGGAAAGCTACACTTTCCGTTGTAAACGAAAAATTATTTGTTGTGTTCTTTTAAAGTCTTCGCATATGCTTTTTCACAATCATTTGTCATTTTTTCTATTGAATAATATTCTTTTACTACACTTCTGCCATACTGACCTTTTTTCTCTTTTTCTTTATCTTCCATTAATATTAAAATATCTTGCTTTAATTTTTCACAAGTTGGCATTTCTAAGCACCTGCAGCAAAAATTAGTTTCAATTCCTACTTTTAATTTTGTGTCATCAAAAATGCCTATGTATCCCTCATTGCCTGCAACAATTGTTGGTTTTTCGCAAGCCATAGCTTCTAATGCCGACCTACTTACACCTATAAAAATCTCGCCAGATGCTGCAAACTTGTTTATATCAGTTCTTGGACCTGTCATTATTAAAAGTTTTTTGCCAAGCTCATTATTTATTTTACTACATTTTTCATTCAGTTCGTCAAATACATCTCCGCCACCAACAATTACAATTTCCAAATTTTCTATCTTTTCATTCAAATCTTTTGCAATATCTATTAATTGTCTAGCAACCAATGCACGACTTTCGTCCATTCTGCTTATGTACACAATTCTTCGAGCATTTTTATTTAGTTTAAATTCTTCTTCTATGCTTGCATAGTCAATGTCTTTTGAAAACTTGTCCGTATCTATTCCATTAACCGTCACAAAAATCTTTGAATCTTCTATGCCATAATTTTTTATTAAATATTCTTTTATATCTTCACTAACTGCAACAACATTTTCGCCCCAATTAGTCATCATTTTTAAAAGTGGCGTTACTTTAAATGTCCAGTGAGCAGAAGTTACAAATGGAAATTTCATTTTTTTATGCAACTTTCCGCATATAAAAGATGGTATTCTTGCATGAGAATGAACCAAATCTATTTTTTTATCCGCTATTGTTTTTTTCAAAATTTTATATGATTTAACCATGTTATTTGGCTTTTTGTTATGTAGTGGTGCATAAATATGCTCAATTTCATTTTGTTTCAGTTCTTCTACATATTTTCCACCATTTGAAACAACATAAACATTATTTTTCCTTTTTTTAAGTTCTTTAGCAAGTTCTAATATATGTGTTTCTGCTCCACCAATGTCCATTCCCATGGTAACTAAAAGTATATTCATTCCTTATTCTCCTTTGGTAAATATTATGTACTTAAAAAAGAAATAATTGTAGTAAAACAACTAGTATGACACCTGGAACACCTAAAAATCCAACAATTAATGACGAAATAATATTAATTTGTATTGCAGGCCAAAACATACTAAGTCCCCACAAAACTAATGCTCCTATAAGCGCATTTATCAATATTGAAGCAAGTGTCTTAACAGATTTTCCTATGATTTTTAAAACTATAAGCACTACTCCAAGTGCAAAAATAAACCAAATCATATTTTGAATCATAAAGCTTTTCCCCCTTAAATTATTTTTTGAAACTGGCTAATTCCCATACTCTTTATAGTTTTAATAAGATAGTCGTACTGTGATTGAAAAGCTTTTATCTGATAGGAATAATAATCAACCAATTCACCAACCGCATTATCATAATTTTCATGAGCAAAATTCAATTCTAATATAACATTATTAATGCTCCTTATCAACTCTTTTTTTATTTCATCTTCCGTTTTGTCTTTTATTTGGTTACCTTCACTTACATAATAATCTCGCATATAACATCTCCTTTTAATTAGTAGTATATTATATACAAAAAGTAAAATATTATACCAAAAGCAGGCTAAAAAGCCTGCTTTTAATATTATTCTTCATATTCAAATTCCCAGTCAAATATTTGTACTATATCTCCCTCTTTTATGCCTTTTGCTCTTAAAGCAGAATCTACTCCCATTTTTCTAAGCATTAGGTGGAAATATGCCAAAGATTCATAATCTGAGAAGTTAATTCTTCTCATAAGTGTTTCTATTTCTTTTCCTGTAATAACAAATTTATTGCCTTCTCTATGCACTTCCCAAGTGTCTTCTTCATCTTCATAAGTATAGTACACAGTTTTATCAACTTCTTCAATTTCTATTTTCGGAATTTCTTTTAATAATTCAGAAACCTTGTAAAATAATTCTTTTAAACCTTCTCCAGTTACTGCTGATATTTTAAAAATCTCGTATCCATGTTCTTTTGCGACTTTCTCTAGTCTTTCATAGTTATCACTATCTTGTAAAACATCTGCTTTATTAGCTGCAATTACCTGAATTTTCTTTGAAAGTTTCTCACTATATTTTTCAAGTTCTTTGTTTATTTTATAAAAATCATCAACTGGATCTCTGCCCTCAGTACCTGCAACATCAATCACATGTATAAGAAGTCTAGTTCTTTCAACATGTCTTAAAAATGTAAGTCCAAGTCCAAC
>CAZRQF010000098.1:0-2920 GCA_964602275.1 uncultured Eubacteriales bacterium | reverse complement strand
ATAAAAGCCCTTATACTAAAAATAGTATAAGGGCGAACATATTTTCCGCGGTACCACCTTAATTTGGTCTTAATTAAAAAGCATTGTAACCTATGCAACAGGTTTGATTTTCATCAAAAGCTCAAGAGTAGATTCCTAAAAACATTTTGTTGATTTGCACCAAACATCAACTCTCTAAAAAAATAATTTAAAGTACTAATCTCCGTCAACGCCAAATTATGAAAAATATTATATAATCAAAATGTCTAAATGTCAATATTTTGAAGGTTGCTAGTATGAATTTTTTCCAGTAATTTAATTATTGACAGATAACTTAAAAAGTGTTGTAATATATTTAGAGTGAATAAATTTTGGGAGGGATTTGACGAATGAAACCAAAAACAAGAAAGATGTATCAAGTTGCTTGCTTATTTTTAGCAGCATTGTTTGTAATACCAACATTAATATCAGCAATAGTATATATTATTGGATAGGGTTGATTGCATGGAGTCGATTATAGAATTAATTGAAGCATTTTATGAAACAAGGGTATTAAGCTATATTAATACCCTTTTGGCATATCCTATAAAATTTGTACTTTTGATTATTGATATTTTAATTGTTGGCTATTTAATATTTAGAGTAATAAAGATGTTAAAAGGTACTAGGGCAATGCAACTTCTAAAAGGCATAGCACTACTACTAATAATAAATGCACTTAGCGAATTTTTATCTTTAAATATATTGCATTATATGCTAAGTTCAATAATGACATATGGAGTATTACTTGTGATAGTAGTATTTCAACCAGAACTTAGAAAAGCGTTAGAACAAGTCGGAAATACTGATATAAAGAAGATTTTGGATTTTGACGAGGAAGAAGAGCCATCTTGTGTTGAAGATGTTGTAAAAGCAGCAAAAGATATGGCAAGCAAAAAGATTGGTGCTTTGATTGTGTTTGAACGAGATACAAGTTTGGGCGATTATGTACATACGGGTGTACAGCTAGACTCAAAAGTTTCAAAAGAATTATTAATTAATATATTTATACCAGATACACCACTTCATGATGGAGCAGTGATAATAAAGGATAACAAAATACAAGCAGCATCATGTATATTGCCACTAACCGATAAGGAAAGCATAGACAGAATATTTGGAACGAGGCATAGGGCAGCGATAGGGCTTACAGAAAATTCTGATGCGGTAGTAGTTGTTGTGTCAGAAGAAACTGGTGCAATTTCACTTGCAATTGGCGGAAAAATAATTAGAGATATTTCAGAAGAACAGCTTAGAAAAGAATTAGTAAAAAGAGTGGTAAAAAATAAAAAAACAATAAATTATTTGAAGAAAAAGACTATAAAAGAATAAAAGAGAGGCACATGCATACACATGTGCCTTTTTTGGCTATTTTGATATTAGCAACAAGGACCTGCAGGTTTGTTGTCGCCACCACCACAGCAATTGCAAATTATGAATATTAAAATAATTATCCAAAGAAAATCATCGCAACCACCAAAGCATCCGCCTCTGTTACACATAAAAAATCCCTCCTTTTCAAAATAAATATATACTAGTTGCAGCGGTTATTGTTTCCACATCCACAGCCATTGTAAAATAGTAGTAGAAATAGAATCAAAAACCATAGGATGTTGTCATCGTCATTACAGCAATTTCTTAGAAAACCTCCCATAATGCTCCTCCTTTAAAAGATATGTTTTTGTTGCTCATGGTATATATTATTCAAAAAAAGAAAATGTGTTACAAAATGAAAAAAAGAAAAGTACTAAAAAAAGAAGACAAAGCAAAAGCTTTATCTTCTTTTTTGGTGACCCATACGGGAATCGAACCCATGATTCGGCCTTGAGAGGGCCGCGTCTTAACCGCTTGACCAATGGGCCATAACACTTTACAAGTATAACATGTTGATTTCAAAAAGACAATACTTTTTTATATTTTTTTGTATTATTAATATATTAGTTTTAGGTGATGTTTTTGGCTTTTATAGGCAGAAATTTGTCGAAAAAATTCGAAAATTTAAGATTTTTTTAAAAATTTGCGAAAAAATGGTGAATTTCCTTGAATTATTTAATGCGTATTGGTAAACTGATTATATATTTCAAAGTAATATATAGTAGAATTGCCTACTATATAGAAGGAGAGCGATTATGTTAAAAAACAAGGGCGTTTCGATGATTACATTGGTTATTACAATAATATTGATTATAATATTAACGGCAATTACTTTTTTAGGTATGGATGATGCAACGGGTAGTGCTGGATATGCAAAGTTTGCAAGCGAGTTTGGCGATTATGCCACTAATTTTAACGGCGCAGCGGTTTCAAATGTAAGAGAATCACTTGGACTTGCAGATAAGGTTGCTAATAAAGCCCAAATAATTTATTGTGCTGCTCGTAAAGTGGATTTGAAAGAGTTTGATAAGGTTTTAAATAGTGTTACAGTGCCTGGTGGATATACAAGCCCGAGATTTCAAAGCGATATAAGGGATGCTACAGGTGCTGTTTATGTACTTGCAAATGAAACTACACCAGTCTATGAAATAAAGAATGATGTAATGCAAGAATATACTGATAAAAAGTTTTACGGAGATGCTAATGGCGTAGAAACGCATTGGGTAACGGCAACATCAGTAGTATTTACTTTGCCAGGATATCCAAGAACGGTAAATGGAGAAAGCAGAATGTACATAAATGCAGAATTATATTATGTAGTAGATAATGCAGAGATGATACAAGCAGAAGATTTAATTCCATTACAACCTGTGAAGTCTAGAGAAGACGAAAGTACTGGAAATCAAAAAACTGTTGATGCTGCTGATAATGTTGGAAATGGTGGAGAAGAGAAAAAAGAAGATAATGTAGAAATTGACGGTGGAACACTTGCAGATAAAGTAAAAATAGGCGATTATGTGAATTATCC
>CAZRQF010000097.1:0-2972 GCA_964602275.1 uncultured Eubacteriales bacterium | reverse complement strand
TTTCAAGTTCTTTTATAAATGATTGAAGTTTTGTCGATTGTCCTAATCTATATGCTTTTTCACTTAAAACTTTATCCAGTTCTGCTTTTGCACTATCATACCTTTTAGTTAATTCATCATATCTTATTTTATATTCTTCCTGAGATTGAATAGTTTTAGAATTATCTGCTACCAGTTTTCTAACGGTTTCACTTATAAGGTCGATATCATTTTTAAGAATTACTATCTTTTTATCGAGTTCTGTAGTATCCGTTAAAATTTCAACAACTTCTTTTGTATCCTGAAGTAGTTGTTCCTTATTTGTCATTACTCGATTATAAGCTTTAATAAACATACTTTTAATTTCATCTTCAGTGAGGTGTGGCGTTTCACACTTCTTTTTTGTTTTATCAAACTTACGATTACATCTATAAATACTTTTTGCATAAGTGGTATTTGAATGCCATATCTTTTTGCCGAAGAAACCACCACAATCTTCACACGTTAGTTTTGATGCAAATATATCAGTTGATGAATAATTCTTCCCTATGGATTTTCTTCTTTCAATTTCAGTTTGCACCATTTCCCATTCTTCTTTATCAATTATTGCAGGATGATTATTTTCAACATAGTACTGTGGTAATTTACCTTCATTCTTTTTTATTGAATGCTCTAAATAATTATCAACATATTTCTTTTGAAGAAGTGCATCACCTTTATATTTTTCATTAGTCAAAATAGAAACAATAGATGTTGATGTCCATTTTCCACCTTCAATACCACTAGGTGTTGGAACATTAGCTTCATTTAGAGTATTTGCTATTGATGTATAAGTTCTACCTTTGAATAAGAATTCTCTATAGATGAACCTTACAACCTTTGCTTGTTCTTCATCAATCTCAAATTTTCCATCCGTACCTTTTTT
Organism: uncultured Eubacteriales bacterium; assembly: GCA_964602275.1. Lineage (GTDB taxonomy): Bacteria > Bacillota > Clostridia > TANB77 > UBA1234 > RGIG6291. Next base: position 2,068 of record CAZRQF010000097.1, on the reverse strand, counting down.
ATATCCAAGAAAATTCTTAAAAGGAATAGTAACTTTACCTTCTTGCATTCCCCATCTTTTACCCATAGTAACATTAGCTGATATACTTCTAGACTCTTCTTGTGCTATTGAAGCCAACAAGAATATTCATTTTTTCATTAAAACTAATATCGAGTTTTCTAAACTTTTTGAATCCCTCGATATGTAAATGTTTAATATAGTTCACTCAAGTATTTCCTCCTTATTTTTTTGCAAAAAACTTATAAAATATTTTTTATATTTGACTCATCTCTAGGTTGAATATTATCTCTTACAAAACTCCTTATTTCTTCTGGAATTGAATATTTGTCAAAAAGTTTTTCATTAATTTCATCAATTGATAAATTCCACCATGACTCGGAATAATCTTGTAGAGGCACAGATACCCACTTTTCTTTAGAATTATCTTGAGAATTCTTCTTTGCAAACAATAATGCCCTAGTAAAACGTGTCATTAAGTATTTTGCATGCTTTTTAGCAGTTTCAAGATCATCGAAAATTCCACTTTCTAAAAAGTTTTCCGTACAAATTTCATTAGGTCTAGCAACTATAATATCTGCATAAGCACCACCTAAATATCCTACGGAAAAATTACCCCACGCTTTACCTATAAACACCTTATAGCAATTGAATGCTGCTGTTCTTTTAGGTAAAGGATAGTTACTTGGCAAATATCTCACAACTTGTTTACGGTTTTCAAGACCATATAATACAATATCGGTATTATCTTTTTGCATTATTTGTACATCTGGTAAATTGTATTTTGTAGGATTATCAAGAAAGTCTGTTCTTAATCCATAAGGTTTCAAAGATGATGTACAACTAGACAATGCAGTAAAACCATTAGCTTTGACAACCAAATCTTCCAATTCTACAATTTGATGAGGTTTTTCTATTTCTTCCTTATTGCAAAGAAGTGTTTTAACAACAGGTTCTACGCCATTGGTATAAATCATTTGACTACCATCTAACCCGTTATCATAGTCTTTCTGCCAAAGGATTATATTAACCCATTCGGCACCAGAAATACCAGGGAAGACATTTTGTTTATTATCAATAAAAACTATTTGTTTATTAGATTTAACTTCCTCATTATTCAATTTGCTTAGATTGTTAGCATTCTTAGGTTGTTGCCATCCTGTAGGGAAAATCAAAGTAACATTTTTTCCAATCTTCATAGCACTTAAATAAAAATTAGGATATATTTGTTGATGGTTATTTCCTTGATATGGCGGATTGCCTACAACTGCATCAAATTTCATTCTTTCACCATCCTTTCCCCATGTGTCGGGGTTTGTTAATTTACGTGCTAATCTGTCAATGTCTTGCATTCTTTCTAAAAGTTTTGTTAGATAGATTGCATTAACTTTCATTCCTGTATATCCTGCAAGAGTTCGAATGGTAATACTACGAGCCATTTTTGTCTTACATAGCACAAAGATATTCTTTTCTAAAACTGCAGCCCATAACTTTTGCAAGTCCTCAAACGAATGACTAATTTCTGATCCACTCAATAAGAAATTGTATATGCTATATGCCATATAAAGAGGATATAATCCTGATTTAGAATTAAGTTCTAAAATGTGTGCGTTAGTATTAAGTAAAATATCAGCAGTTATATTACCATTTTCAACGAATCTAGGCTCTTCGATTTCTTTTTCAAACTTTTCATCATAGAAACAATAACCACCTAATGTTTCTGATAAATGCATATTAACTACACGCCAAGGTGTAAGCACTGTTTCCTTATCAGGATTTTTAAACTTACTTAAAATTTCTACTATCTTAGCAGCTCTTATGGTAGGTGGATATTCATCTGCTGCTTTTGCAAGTTTTCTAATACGCAATCCTGCACCCACAAGGACGTCTTCATCATAATATCTTGAAATATCAAGGAAAAGTTCTTTACGTAAGCCTTTAGGCATAAATTCTTCCCAAGATTCATCATCAACAATATTTACAAAATCTTTTAACTTGATTATTTCAGTAATATCGGCATCAGCACCATAGAAGAGTAATGGTAAACGGATTGACACAGCACGTAATAAAT
>CAZRQF010000096.1:0-3046 GCA_964602275.1 uncultured Eubacteriales bacterium | reverse complement strand
TATTAGTTTGCTACTTTAACCATAGCATGTCTTATTACTCTATCTTTCATTTTATAGCCTTTTCTTAATTCTTCAATAACTACTTTTTCGTCATATTCTTCGCTTTCAACATGCATTACCGCATCATGAAATTCTGGATCAAATTTTTCATTTACAGTTGGAATTTCTTCAACATTAAGTGAAGACATAACATCTAATATTTGCTTATATATTAGTGCAATTCCCTCTTTCATGCTTGCATCCATTCCTTGCATATTTGCACCTTTTTCTAGGCTATCCACAACTGGAATATACTTTGCAACTACATCTCCAACAGCTAATTGATATATCGTTTCTTTTTCTTTACTTACTCTTTTTTTATAATTATCAAATTCTGCTGCAGTTCTTTGAAGATGATCATAATACTTTTCATTTTCTTTTCTTAATTTTTCAACTTCTTGTTCTAATGCTTCCATAGTTTTTGGCGTTTCTACCTCATTTTCTTGCAGCTCTAGTTCTTCATTCTTTTCCTTCATTTCTGACATCGCTTTTTCCTCCTTGATTTATTTTTTGCTGAATAGCATCGCCTATATATTTTATTGTTGGAATTACTTTTTTATAGTCCATTCTCTTCGGGCCTATAATTCCAATCGTGCCTACTTCTTTATCGTTTAATACTTGCTTATAAGTTATTATTGTAAAATCTTTCAAATCGTCAAATGCTGATTCTTGACCTATATAAACATTTATATTACCATCATATCCGCTTTTCATTAGTTCTTTGATGGCATCTTTTGTTTCAATAATGTTTAAGAAGTTTTTCAAAGTATCCACTTTTTTAAGTTCAGGAAGTTCTAACATATTTGTAGCGCCTTCCATATATACTTTTGACGAGCTATCTAATAACAAATTATTAATTTCCATCATTAGCGGCACAATATTGTTACTTATATTATAAAGCTCATTTTCAACATATGAGTTAATATTTTCATATATCTCTCTAAAATTTCTGCCTTTAAGTTTATAATTTAAAAAGTTATTAAAAATCTCAACATTCTCTTCTGGAATTGTACCTTCATATTTTACAACTGATTCTTTAATAAGCCCGTTATCTGCTAAAATAACAATCATTAACTTATCATTTCCTATTTTTACAAGTTTTATTTCATCAACACTACAATTTTCTATTTCAGGTCCCATTGCAATTGATGCATAGTTTGTTAGTTTTGATAAAATATTAGTTGCTTCTTGAATTAAATTTTCAATCTTTGTTATATCATTTTGAAGTATCTCATCAATTACAGCTTTTTCCTTAGGGCTTAAATTTTTCTCTTTCATAATGTCGTCTATATATAGTCTGTAACCTTTACTCGATGGCACTCTACCTGCTGAAGTGTGTGGCTGTTCTAAATAGCCAAGTTCTTCAAGGCTTGCCATTTCATTTCTTATCGTAGCTGGACTAAAACCCAAATTATAATCATTTGCAATTTTAGTAGAGCCTACTGGTTCTGCCGTATTATTGTATTCTTCAATTATTGCCTCTAAAATTCGTTTTTTTCTATCATCTAAAAGCAATTATACCACCTTCCTTTTAGCACTTACTTTGTTTGAGTGCTAAACACAATAATAAAAATACCACTAAGTTTAGCACTTGTCAAGTTAAAGTGCTAAATTAATGGTACAATTTTTATCATATCACAAAATCTCCATACATATATAAATCGGTGTCTGTATTTTCAAACTGTGAAATTTCTTCTTTTAAGTTTATAGATACTTTTGAAGCTCGTATAAATCCACCTTTTAATCTAACCAAAGGGTCTATATATCGCACCTTCAAATCTACTTTCACGCAAAACTTATTTTCAACAGGATTAAATTTTGTGTATACTTTATCAAGTCTTCTCAATTCTTTCCAACCGCCACTAATCCTTTTATCACTACTATTTACACCAATTTCATAAATTGCCTTATCTCCATATTTGTACAAATCTTCACGATTAATTTCTCCTCTTTTTAGCATTAATTCTAGAAGTGTAGCCACAGCCTTTATTGCAATTTTCGCCTCATACGAACGGTATTTTTTAGCAACATCTAAACTCATTTTGCAAAACTTTTCACCAACTGCATATGTGTTAAATGCAAATTCTGGCAAATCGTCTTCGTTTGTTGTAACCGTTATATCATTATATATTTCTTTTAATTCCCTTTTATTTATACTATTTAAAATATATGATGTATGCAATATATTTTCTAATGAATTTGCATCCAATCTATTTCCTTTTGCTTTAGCTAACGAATATGCAGAATAGTCACAAACATCTTTTAATTCAATATTATGTTTTAGTAAATAATCAAATATTTCATCAGAAGCTACAACAGCTTCATATACACTTTTTTCTTCAAAAGGCACACTCATATGTCTAATCGCTTCCGAAAAAGCTGTCTTATTTATTCCATGTAACATTCCAGCAATAATCTGCTTCTCATCTTTTGCAAATTTATCTAATATTAACGCAACGCCAACACAATGATCCAATATTGAGTATTGACCGTCAAACCCGCTAAACTTTGTTATGGCTGCACCAGAAGTTTCACTAATATGCTGTAATCTAGCAATTTCGGGAATGTCGACAAGCGTTTTTATGATATCAGAAATATTTTTGTTATAAATCATATGAATTTCTTTTGCGTTATTTCCTCTATCATCAATATAACTCATCCTTATCACCTCACATAAAGGATTATACTACATATTATGTAATTTTTCAATCTCATTTATGCACTTTAAGCATTGACTTAATTTTTGTGTTTTGTTATTATTTATTTAAATTAATATTTTTAAGTAGGAGGTTTTTAAGATGTGTAAGCAATTGTTCTTTCTTAACGCTGAAAATCTTCAAGGTGACTACCCCTCCAAGCCAATTTGCAACGATTGCAATGGTAATCCAATTTCAGTCGGTGACTATGTAGTTGCATGCCGTGGAAGAGCTTTGCAAAAAGGATATGAAGGCTATGTTGTAAAAATTATTGAATGTGAATGTTCTACATACATAAAAATTTCAACTCC
>CAZRQF010000095.1:0-3083 GCA_964602275.1 uncultured Eubacteriales bacterium | reverse complement strand
TCTGCATAATCTAAGTCAACTTCTTCAATCGAATCTTCATCTTTTACCACTACAACCGTATACTCGTCAAGGCTAGAAAGTGTAACTTTGTCTTCGCCAACTAGCTTTATAGCACTAGCAGTTACGCTGCTTATCTCTGAGCTATCATCAATATCGATAACATCTCTTATAACAATCTCATCATCGTCATTAATTGAATATACTATTACATCTCCGTTGTAAATTTTCTCGTCAGAATCTTCTAAAACATACTTTTTATCTCCGTCTAATGTGGCAACTTTTATACCATCTTTTTTGCTAACAGTAATATCGTCGTCAATTACAACACCAATAAATACTTCGCTATCTGTTCCCTCAACAAGCATCGATTTAACTTTCGTACCTTCAAGCACCATATATACTTTTTGAGCATATGCTACTTTTGAAATACCAATACACTTAATATAATCATCATCTGGAATTTTATATGCTTTTGAACCTATGTATAAATAATCGTCAACAACATCGGAAACACTTCCCGTAACTACTTTTTCGTCTGAATCCAATTCAAATAATATAAATTCTTTATTCTTTAAATCATAAATTGCACATTCAATAGTTCTGCCATATAATTTTTTTAATTCTGTATCAGTAGCTTCATAATCAAAAGTTTTTTCTTTATCATTAATTTCTAAAGTTATAGTATCATTCTTTAAATCAACATCTACAACCACCGCATCTTCAATATATGTATATTTATCAGAAAAAGCTTTTTCTATTAATGTCTTACCGTCACCATAATTAACAGTACCTGTCGAAGTAGTCGATTTGATTTCTCTTGTGTGAGCTTTCATTGTATTCCAAAGCATATTTGAAATCTCGCCTCTAATAGCATCGTCATTCACATCTTTATATGAAACATTTTTGGTAAGTTTTGCATTAGCAGCCTTTTGCATATAACCATCTGGCCATGAAAGACTATCTAACTCACTACCATAATTTAAAGCTCTTAACATCATTGTTACAGCCTCTACATAAGAAACTGTATCATCAGGTGCAAACTTTCCGCTAGGATAGCCTTTAATCAAATCAAGTTCACTTGCAAGTTCAATATATCCAGCAGCCCAATGAGTCACCGGAACATCTGGAAAAGGCTGTTTAGTAACATTTTTATTTACAGAAGCTTCCTTTCCCATTGCAACAATTAATAACTTTGCCATCTCCGAACGCTTAATTTCTTTTGTCGGCTTAAATGTGTTATCCTCATAGCCGTTAATAATCTCAAATTCCGTCAAAATCTCAACAGAATCAGAATATTTAGTGTTCTTTACATCACTAAAAGATTTTGCAAAAGCAACATTAGTCATAGTAAGAACCAAAACACTTAGTATACCTAAAAACTTTTTCAACTAAAATTCCTCCTTCGTTTATAAAAATAAAATTCCACACTACATTAGATTATAATATACACAATTTTGTTTCAAAATTAATCAACTTTTGTACTCCATAAACCATGTTTATTACAATAAGCATATAAAGTTGCTCCGGAAATATATTTAAATCTAGCTTCTGCATTTTGTTCAGGATAAAATCTAACAAATTCCGTTTTTACATCTGAAACCATCGCAACCCATTCAATATAATGCTCCTTTTCCATAACATGATTAACTTTAACAAAAATTTCATCTTCAACCTTTTCATAAGTTGGAACATGTTTCTCAATACTGCAATCTACACTATTTGGAACAACCGTATCCATCTTTTTACCACAACAAGTAATATTAGAATCATAATTTTTCAAACTCATAATCATAGCACCGCATACACTACACTTCTTTATAAATAAATCATTCACAATATATCACTCCTTACTAAATAAATATTTTAACATTGCAACTATATTATATATTAACTTTTTTCTATATACTAGCTATTTTTATATAAAATTAATTAATTTTAAAATCCAAAAAAGGCTAAGTGCTTTCACACTTAGCCTTAAAATTATTGCCCATACATTTCGTTAAGAACCTCGCTAAAATTGTCATCATACTTTTCTTTATCATACAAATAAAAGAAATCTGCCATAGAAGTAGCAGCTCCTGTATCATGCATATTTTTAAGATGCTTTGCATTTTTTACGAGAGCAGTTGCATTATCAAAAGAAATAGGCTCTTGCCTATCATACATAATAGACATCAAATCACACTCAAGCTTGTCACATTGATATGCAAACTTTGCCTCAGGAGTTTTTCGAGCATCAAACTCCAAAATAATATTAATAAGTTCGGTAGAATTAGCAAGAGGCGACAAAATAGCAACAATTGCTTTATGACCCATGTCAAGCTTTTCTTCAGGTGTAATATTGTCAATTGGTGTAATATCAGGAATTACCGTTTCTTCAAGTTCATGAATTGCCATCATCATAACGACCCGCTTAATATCAATACTGTAATTGTACTCGGAAGCCATAGCAATAGCAAGCATACAAGTACCGTAAACATGTTCAGCAACACTTTCAAGCCGTTCTCGCTTAACATTCCACTGCTTCCAACCACTTCTAATCACCTGTTTAAGAACAATCGCAACTTGATAAAACTCAATCACATTAGTAGCAGCACGGCAAGTAATCGGTTCATACATGAGCAAATCCCTCCTTAAATAAAAGTAGGTACAAAACATAATACCTTGACGAAGAAATTATATCACGAACTATCACCACAGTCAATAAAAACATGATAAACAATATACTTTAAAAATACACACATATATCACTTCCAGTAATCGTCTGGCAGTATAACCAAAAGTACATAATACTTCTTAATATTTGCCTAATAGTATAATTAAAAGTACATACATTCTTCTTAATATTTGCTTACAGTATAACTAAAAGTAGATAACATTTCTTAATCTTTGTCTTACAGTATAACTAAAAGTAGATAACACTTCTTAATATTTGTCTAACGGTATAACTAAAATTAGATAACATTTCTTAATCTTTGTCTAACGGTATAACTAAAATTAGATAACATTTCTTAATCTTTGTCTAACGGTATAACTAAAAGTACATACATTCTTCTTAATATTTGTTTATCAGTATAAGTAAT
>CAZRQF010000094.1:0-3111 GCA_964602275.1 uncultured Eubacteriales bacterium | reverse complement strand
ATAAACAATTTAATAAGGAGGAGCTGCTATGTGCGGAATTATTGGTTATGTTGGGGTAAATGATGCTAACCCTGTTTTGCTAGAAGGATTAAAGAAACTGGAATACAGGGGGTATGATTCGTGTGGAATTGCAACTGTATCTAACAAACAGCTTCATGTGCTTAAAACTATCAATAGAATTGATAGCTTAGTTTCTTGTAGTCAAAATTTTGAGTTTGCTAATATTGGAATTGGGCATACAAGATGGGCAACTCATGGAGGAGTTACTGAAAAGAATGCACATCCACATTTAGATAATGAAAAAAGATTTGCAGTAGTGCATAATGGAATTATTGAAAATTATTTAGAACTTAAAGATATGCTTATTTTAAAAGGTTATAAATTTTATTCTGAAACAGATACAGAAGTTATTCCTAATTTAATTGCATTAAATTATAATGGTAATCTTTTAGAAACTTTAAAAAATGTTACAAATATGCTTGAAGGAAGTTATGCATTGGGAGTTATAGATAAAGAAAATCCTAATATGCTTGTGGCGACTAAGAAAAATAGTCCTTTGCTTGTGGGATTTGGAGAAGATGAAAATTTTATTGCTTCTGATTTTTCGGCAATATTAAAATATACGGATACGGTATCTGTTTTGGATAATAATGATTTTGTGGTGCTTACAAAGGATGAAGCGAAGTTTTATGATAACGAATTATGCTTAAAACAAAATGTTATAAAACATATCGATATTGCAAGCGGAGAGGCAGAAAAGAATGGCTATGAACATTTTATGCTAAAAGAGATTAATGAAAATACAATTACGGTTCAAAAAACATTAAATACCTATTTGAAAAATGACGAGATAATGTTTGATTTAAAGCTAAAAGATAAGGAGTTAAAAAACATTAAGCACATTCATATTTTGGCTTGCGGAACTGCTATGCATGCAGGATTAAACGCAAAATATGTGATAGAAAAACTAACAAGAATTCCTGTAAATGTTGAGGTTGCATCAGAATTTAGATACAGAAATCCAATATTAGATAAGGATGATTTAGCTATATTTGTAAGTCAATCAGGTGAAACTGCAGATACATTAGCTTGTTTAGAGTTAGTGAAAAGTAAAGGATTAAAATTCATTTCGATTGTGAATGTAAAAGATAGCACTATGGATAATGTAAGTGAAAATGTGCTTTACACTAAGGCGGGTCCAGAAATTGCGGTTGCTTCTACCAAAGCTTATATTGCTCAAGTTGCATTGCTTGATTTGTTTGCAATTTATTTGGCGAGATTAAATAAAACTTATCCTGAAGAAAAGTTAAATAAAATGTTAGAAAATTTTAAAGAAGTTCCAAATATTATTCAAGAAATTTTAGAAAATGACGAAGCTTATAAAGACTATGCAGAACGAATTAGTTATGTGGATAATATGTTTTATCTAGGTAGGGGATTGGACTATTATGTAGCACTTGAAGGTTCGCTTAAACTAAAAGAAATTTCGTATATTCATTCGGAGGCGTTTCCATTTGGCGAATTAAAACATGGTTCTATTGCTTTAATTGAAGAAGGTACACCAGCAATAGTTATTGCTAGTAATGAGGAGCTTTTAGAAAAAACAATAAGTAATATAAAAGAAATAAAGGCAAGAGGTGCACAAGTGCTAGCCATTACAACACTAAAAAATTTTCCAGAAAATATAGTAGATGAAATGATATTGCTTCCAGAAATAGATGAAATATTTTCGCCACTTATAACGGTAATTCCACTTCAACTTATATCTTATTATGTTACATTAGAGAAAGGATTAGATGTAGATAAGCCAAGAAATTTGGCAAAATCAGTAACGGTTGAATAAAAATAGGAGGAATCCGAAATGAAAATAAAAAATGAACATTTGAATATAATAAGTGATTTGTACGAAAAATATAAAAATTTGTTATATTGGGAAGCATATAAAATTTTAGAAAATAAGCAATTGGCAGAAGAGATTGTTCAGGAAACATTTGTGAAATTGTTAGAAAATGTATCAGCTATAGTTGATAGAAATTCTACAGAAACTAAGAATTTTTTATGTGTTATATCTAGAAATTTGGCAATTAATTTGTACAATAAAAAGAATAAAGAGAAGCTACTAAATATTGATGAGATTATTTATAATGAAGCGGACGAAAAAAATAATTTTTTTGAAGTTGTAATAGATAATGAAAATGTTTTGACAATAAAGCAAGCTATAAAGGAATTGCCTAGTATCTATAGGGATGTGTTAGTTTTAGAAAAAATATATGGATATAGTGTAATAGAGATTTCTAGGTTATTAAATCTGACAGAAGCGAATGTGAGAAAGCGAAGTCAAAGGGCGAGAACGATATTGCTAAAAGCAATAGAAAGGAGTCAAAATGCGAGTGGAGAAAAATTATAATAATGAAAAAAGATTAGAATTTTTAATATCAGAAGCACTTGACGAAATGGAACTGGAAGATAAAGTGGAAATAGGCGATGTTGATTTTTCTGAAAATCATAAGAAAAAAATTAATAAGATATTAGATAAAGAAAAAAAGAAAATTACTTTGAAATGTTTTAATAAAATAGCATTAAAAGTTGCTGCTATTTTTGTTCTTGTTATAGTTGTATTGAATTTTAGTGTTGAAGCTAATAGAATAAAATTTTTGAATTATTTTGTTGAATATGCAAGTAAGTGTACCCAAATAGATTATAGAAATGGTGGCGATAGTATTGAAAAACAAAGCGTGAATGATGTGTGTTTAGAGTATATCCCTAAAAATTTTATATTAAAAAGAAAGAACGAAAATGAAAATAGCACTTATATTGCTTTTGAAAATGAAGATGAGTATTTTACTTTGCTAGTAAATTTTAATGAGGGCGTTATACATTTGGATACGGAAAATACAATAGTTGAAACTGTTTTAATAAATGGGAATGATTATATGTTTATTGAGAAAGATGAAAAAGTTAGTGTATATTGGACTACAAAAACAAAATCGTATTTATTAAATGGAAACATTAATAAGCAAGAAATTATCAAAATAATAGAAAATATAAAAAGTTTTTAAAATTTGTCCAAAAATAATCCTTCTAATTGTTATTATGTGTGAAGAGTTAAAA
>CAZRQF010000093.1:0-3153 GCA_964602275.1 uncultured Eubacteriales bacterium | reverse complement strand
AAAACAATCATTTTACAAAAAAGACTTTTAAAAAGTCTTTTTTTGTTATAAAATAAAGGAAAATTTATTAATAAGGGTGGAGGTATATGATTAAAAAATGGGAAACATATAATGTTGATAGTAATGAGGTCATGAGTTTGGCTCAGGAAAATAATATTTCTTTGTTACTTGCTCGTGTTTTGCTAAATAGAGGAATTAATACCACTGAAAAAGTTAGGAAGTTTCTTTATCCAACTTTAGACGATTTGTATGATCCTTATATGTTGAATGATATGGAAATTGCTGTCGAAAGAATTTTGAATGCGATAGAGCAAAATGAAAAAATTACTATATATGGTGATTATGATGTTGACGGAATTACAAGTGTTACGGTGCTTAAAAAGTTTTTAGACGAGCAAAATGTGAGCGTTGATTATTATCTTCCAAATAGGCTAAGCGAAGGATACGGCTTAAATAATGCTGCGCTTGAAAAAATAAAAGCTAGAGGCACAAACTTGATTATTACGGTTGACTGCGGAATTTCTGCGTATGACGAAGTGGAATTTGCGAAAACGCTTGGGCTAGATGTGATAATAACAGACCATCATGAATGTCCACCAAAACTACCAAATGCTCTTGCGGTAGTTGACCCAAAGAGAGAAGATAATACATATCCATTTAATTCGCTTGCAGGTGTAGGCGTTACTTTTAAATTAATACACGCATTGGCACTAAAAATGGGACTTGAAAAAGAAGCGTATCTTAAATATATAGATATTGTATGCCTTGGAACGGTTGCGGACATTGTTCCTTTGGTTGATGAAAATAGAGTGATTGTAAAGTATGGATTAGAGTACATAAAAAATACAGAAAACATTGGGCTTAAAGCACTAATAAAGGTTTCGGCTTGTAGTAGTATTGATTCACAGGCGATATCTTTTGGGCTAGCTCCGAGAATAAATGCATGCGGAAGAATGGGCGATGCAGAAACTGCTTTAAAAATGTTTTTGACACATGACGAAAATGAAGCTCTTGAAATTGCTAATTTGCTTCAAGAAAAAAATAAGGAAAGACAAGAAGTAGAAAAAGGCATAATGCAAGATGCTGTTGCTAAAATAGAAAATGAAAAAATGAATAAAGATAATATAATTGTAGTTGGAAGTGAAAATTGGTTTCACGGTGTTATTGGTATAGTGGCTTCAAAAATTACAGAGTTATATTATCGTCCTTCTATCCTTGTTTGCTTTGATGGCGAAAGTGGCAAAGGTTCTGGAAGAAGTATAGAGGGCTTTGACTTGCATGAGGCGTTAAATGCTAGTGCTAAGAACTTACAAAAATATGGTGGACATGAAATGGCGATAGGTCTTTCTGTTGAAAAGTCTAAGTTTGAAGATTTTAAAAATGACATTATAAAATATGCCAACGAGAAAATTACAGAAGAATATGTGCCAGTTATGAAAATAGATTCTGAGATAAGCATAAAAGAAGCTACTGGCAAAACTATTGAGGAATTAAAGTTATTAGAACCATATGGCGAGAGCAATATGCCACCGATGTTTATGTACAAAAATATTAAAGTTGATAGTGTAAGAACTTTATCAAATGATAAACATTTGAAACTTAATGTGAAAGATGGAAATATTATTTTAGATGCAATTGCTTTTAACATGGGAGATAAAAAGGATAGCATACGAATGGGCGACAAGGTTGATATTTTATTTCATTTAGAAGTAAATAGATTTAACGGAAGAGAAACTATTCAGTTAAATGTTAAAGATATAAAGAAAAGCTTGTAAAAGGGGGCGTTAAAGGTATGTCAATAACTATACAAGATGTCATATCAAATGCAAAAAAGTATAATAGAAAGTCTGATTCTAAGCTTATAAAGCGTGCATATGAATATGCTGCGGAGGCTCACAAAGAACAAAAGAGAATGTCGGGCGAGCCATATATAATACATCCACTTGAAGTTGCGTATATAATAACTACATTGGAGTTGGACGATGCTACTGTGTGTGCTGCGTTGCTACACGATATAGTAGAAGATACAAAAATTACTCGTGAAGATTTAAAGAGAGATTTTGGAGATGAAATTTTAGAGTTAGTAGATGGTGTTACAAAACTTAGTAAAATTTCGTCATATATAGATAAAGAAGAAGAGCAAGTTGAAAATTATAGAAAGTTTTATATGGCAATGGCAAAAGATATTAGAGTGCTTATGATAAAGCTTGCTGATAGATTGCACAACATGAGAACTTTAAAACATTTGTCGGACGAAAGAAAAATTGCTATTGCTAAAGAAACAAGACAACTTTATGCTCCTCTTGCAAATAGGCTAGGTATTTATTCTATAAAGTGGGAGTTAGAAGATTTGAGCTTTTTCTATTTGGAGCATGATGCCTACATAGAACTTGCAGAAGGCATAAAATCAAAGAGAGAAGAAAGAGAGAGCTTTATAAATGATATTATTGCCGAGATAAGGAAAAAATTAAATACGGTTAGAATTCAAGCGGAAGTATATGGAAGACCAAAGCATTTATATAGTATATATAGAAAAATGCAAAGGGATAATAAAACATTAGATCAAATTTATGATTTATTTGCTTTGAGAATAATTGTAAACTCGGTTAAGGATTGTTATGCTTCGCTTGGATTAGTGCATGAGATGTACAAGCCTATGCCAGGAAGATTTAAAGATTATATTGCAATGCCAAAACCTAATATGTATCAATCTTTGCATACTACACTTATTGGAACAAATGGTGTGCCGTTTGAAGTGCAAATTAGAACTTGGGATATGCATAGGGTTGCAGAGTATGGTATTGCTGCACACTGGGCATATAAAGAAAAAGGTGCAAGTGTTGCTGTTTCTGATGATAAGTTGTCATGGCTTAGAGAGTCTATTGAATGGCAAAAAGAAACTAATGACGATAAAGAGTTTATGAGCAAATTGAAATTTGATTTGTTTGACGATTCTGTATTTGTATTTACGCCAAGGGGCGATATAAAATCACTACCGGCAGGTAGCACTCCAATTGATTTTGCTTATTCGGTTCATGAACAAGTTGGTCATAGAATGGTTGGAGCAAAAGTTAATAGTAAGATAGTTCCGATTATTACAAAACTAAAAAATGGTGATATTGTAGAAATAATTACATCAGATAATTCAAGCGG
>CAZRQF010000092.1:0-3243 GCA_964602275.1 uncultured Eubacteriales bacterium | reverse complement strand
ATTATAAATTTTAAGCAATTACAAAAAATATAAATTTGTTAAATTTTTCTTAAAATATAGTGAAAACCCTAGAAAAAATTAGGGGTTGTCAACAATCTGGAGCGTCTAAAAGTTATATTTTTAGATGCTTTTTTTCTGCCTAAAAATTCGTAAAGTCAATTTGCAAAAATTGTTGAATATTGTCTATTGGTGTGATAAAATGCATATTTGATTAAGAAAAAGACATAATAAAAATAATGAAAGGAAGAGTGTTAAATATGAGATTTGAAGAATGGAAAGGATTTAACGAAGGCAAATGGGCGAAAGAAATTAATGTAAGAAATTTCATTCAATTGAACTATACGCCTTATGAAGGAAATGACGAATTTTTAACAAGGCCAACAGAAAATACAAAAAAATTATGGAATGAAGTGCTAGAATTATACAAAAAAGAAAAAGAAAATAATGGTGTTTTAGATATTGATACAAAGACAATATCTACAATATCATCTCATGATGCTGGTTATATAGATAGAGAATTAGAAAAAGTAGTAGGATTACAAACTGATGCTCCTTTAAAAAGAGCTATTATGCCATTTGGTGGTATAAGAATTGTTGAAAAATCTTGCGAAGCATATGATAGAAAAGTTGACGAAAATGTTGCAAATGTATTTCATAACATTAGAAGAAGTCACAACGATGGCGTATTTAGCGTTTATACACCAGATATAAGAGCTGCAAGAAGCTCACACTTAATCACAGGTCTTCCTGATGGATATGGTCGTGGAAGAATAATCGGTGATTATAGAAGAGTTGCATTATATGGTGTTGATGCACTTATTGAAGAAAAGACTAGAGCATTAGAAAAATTAGATAAAGATTTAGACGAAGACACAATTAGAGAGCGTGAAGAAATCTTTGACCAAATCGCTTCTTTAAAAGAGCTAAAAGTAATGGCTGAAAAATATGGTTTAGATATATCAAAACCTGCTTCAAATTCAAGGGAAGCTGTTCAATGGGTATACTTTGGATATTTAGGTGCTGTAAAAGAACAAAATGGTGC
Organism: uncultured Eubacteriales bacterium; assembly: GCA_964602275.1. Classification (GTDB taxonomy): domain Bacteria; phylum Bacillota; class Clostridia; order TANB77; family UBA1234; genus RGIG6291. The sequence continues at coordinate 2,201 of CAZRQF010000092.1, read as the reverse complement.
TGCAATGAGCCTTGGTAGAGTTACAACTTTCCTAGATATCTACTTTGAAAGAGATTTAAAAGAAGGAAAAATAACAGAAGAAGAAGTTCAAGAATTAATGGACCATTTTGTAATGAAGCTTAGAATGGTTAGATTTTTAAGAACTCCAGAATACGATGCTTTATTTAGTGGAGATCCAGTATGGGTAACTGAAAGCATAGGTGGTATGGGAATTGATGGTAGAACATTAGTAACTAAAAACTCATTTAGAATGTTACACACATTAACAAATTTAGGACCTGCTCCCGAACCAAACATGACAATTTTATGGTCACAAAACCTACCAAGAGGCTTTAAAGAATTTGCAGCTAAAATGTCTGTTGAAACATCATCAATACAATACGAAAACGATGACTTAATGAGAGGCTTCTGGGGAGATGACTATGGAATAGCTTGTTGCGTTTCTGCTATGAGAATTGGTAAACAAATGCAATTCTTCGGTGCTAGATGTAACTTAGCAAAAACATTACTATATGCAATCAATGGTGGTCGTGACGAAATTTCTGGAAAACAAGTTGCACCAAAATTTGAAGGTGTTACAACAGAATATCTAGACTATGATGATGTTATGGCAAAATTTGATAACATGATGGATTATGTTGCAAAAATTTATATAAAAGCATTAAATGCTATTCACTATATGCATGATAAATATGCTTATGAAAAAATAGAAATGGCTTTACATGATGAGAAAATTTTAAGAACTATGGCTACTGGTATTGCTGGACTTTCAGTTGTAGCAGATTCGCTTTCAGCTATAAAATATGCAAAAGTAAAAGCAATTAGAAATGAAGATGGATTAGTTCAACACTATGAAATTGAAGGAGATTACCCAAAATACGGTAATGACGACGATAGAGTAGACGAAATTGCGGTAGATGTTGTTAAGAGATTTATGAATAAAGTTTCAAAACAAAAAACATATAGAAATGCAAAACCTACAATGTCAATTCTTACAATTACATCAAATGTTGTATACGGTAAAAACACAGGAGATACTCCAGACGGAAGAAAAGCAGGAGAGCCATTTGGACCAGGTGCAAACCCATTGCACGGAAGAGATGTAAATGGAGCAACAGCAGTTATGAATACAATTGCAAAGCTTCCATATGAATATTCAGAAGACGGAATTTCATACACATTCTCAATTACACCTGCAACATTAGGAAAAGAAACATCAGAAAGAGTAAACAACTTAATAACATTGTTAGATGGTTACTTCAAACAAGAAGGTCAACACATAAATGTAAATGTATTTGATAGAGCATTATTATTAGATGCTATGGACCACCCAGAAAAATATCCACAACTTACAATAAGAGTTTCTGGATATGCTGTTAACTTTGTAAAACTAACAAGAGAACAACAATTAGATGTAGTAAACAGAACAATACATGAAAGAATATAGGAGTAAAAAAATGTCAGAAATAAAGGGCAGAATACATTCTTTTGAAAGCTTAGGTGCGGTAGATGGGCCCGGCATAAGATATGTAATATTTATGCAGGGCTGTCCACTTCGCTGTAAATATTGTCATAATCGTGATACTAGAGATCCGAGTTTGGGCGAAGAATATTCAGTAGATGAAATAGTGGCAAAAGTAAAAAGATATGTACCATATATGGGAAAAGATGGCGGAGTTACAGTAACAGGCGGAGAGCCATTATTACAAATAGAGTTCGTTACCGAACTATTTAAAAAATTAAAAGAAAATAATATTCACACAGCTTTGGATACATCAGGTTTTATAGATGTAGATAAATTAGGTGACTTACTAAAGTATACAGATTTAGTTTTGTTAGATATAAAACAACTTGATAATGAAGCACATAAAGAACTAGTGGGAGTAGAAAACGACAAAATAAAAAAATTTGCTAAATATTTAAGCGATAATAAAATTCCAATGTGGATAAGGCATGTATTAGTGCCAGGCGTTACAGATTCGGAAGAACATTTAACTTCTTTAAAAGAATTTATACAAACGCTAAAAACTGTGCAAAAAGTTGAAGTGCTTGGGTATCATACACTAGGAAAACATAAATGGGAGCTATGCGAAGAAGAATATCCACTACAAGGCGTACCAGAAGCAACAACAGAAGATGTAAAAAGAGCAAAAAAAATATTAGAGATAGAGTAAAAAAATGCCGATTCGTCGGCATTTTTT
>CAZRQF010000091.1:0-3335 GCA_964602275.1 uncultured Eubacteriales bacterium | reverse complement strand
TCAAAAGTTTGCTTATTTTGTAATAAAATGGTACAATATAAATGGAATTTATTTAAACGAAAGATGAAGGAGATATGAATATGAAAAAAAAGATGAGTGTGAAGCTAAAATCGCTATTACTATATAATTTGTTTTTTATGTTATTTGCGGTTGTTTTTTATTTTTTAATACCAGTTATGCTAAATTATCCACCTAATTCGATAAACAATGAGTTTGAACAGACGATAGATGATGGACTTACTTTTGGGGTACAATATTCTGCGATAATAATTATAGCTGATATTATTTCAAATGTCTTTTTTATATCTCAAGTTAAATCAGTAGAAAAGTATAAAAAATATATTGGTAAAGAAGATGAAGAGAGCAAGGCTCGTATTGAAAAAATAAAGAAAAAATGTTTTTCACTGCCAAACAAAATATATTTAGTGCATGCAACAGTGCCGTGCATAGTGCTTATCGTAATATTGCTTATGACAGGAGCAAAGCCTAGTTTAACAGTAAGAATTGTTGCTTTAATATTTACTTTTGCACTTGTTTTAGGACTTACTGCTTACATACTTTTTAATAACATATTTAGAGAAATTTTGATAGAACTTAAAAATGATAGAAAACGCAATAATAGGTGGTCACTTAATTTTAGAGGAAAAATGTTTGTGCCGGTTGTGCCACTTTTCCTATTAATTGTATTATTTATGATAATAACTACTAATATGCTACTTTCAAAAGAGAGAGGCGACTTTATATCAAACAATTATTCTACACAATTTGCAATGCAAGATTTTTCGAATGTGCATAGCACAGAAGAAATAAAAGAAAAATTAAATTTAATAGAAAAATTTAGCAAGGAAGATACGAAGTTTATCATTACAAGAGATGAAAAAATATACTCTGATACGGATGAAGAAATTACAGATTTCTTTATTAAATATACATTTAATGTTGCTGAAGACGGACATACTTATGGATATTATGCAACATGTATACAAGGCTATTTTATGCTATGCAATATAGATAATGTAGAATACGCATTTGGTGTAATGTATAATACATCATCTACAAGTAGTAATATTTTTATTATAAACACGGGTATTGTTTTATTTGCAATTTGCGTATTATTTTTCTCATATTTTACAAAGGATACTAGCGAAAGAGTTTCGGTAGTTTCAAAAAAATTAGCGCAAATTTCTAATCAAGAAATATTAGAATATACAGACAAACTTCCAGTACTGTCAAATGATGAAACTGGAGATTTGGCGATTGCTTTTAATAAAATATTAGATATAGAAAAGCATAATCAAGAAATGCTTATAGAAAAAGAGAGATTGTCGTCACTTGGACAATTAATTGGTGGTATGGCACACAACTTAAAAACTCCTATAATGTCTATTTCTGGTGCTAGTCGTGCGATTGAAGATTTGATAAGTGAATATGAAGAGTCGGTTGGAAATTCAATAGTAACAGTAGATGACCATCATGAGATTGCAAAAGAAATGAAAGAGTGGAACGGCAAAATAAAAATGTATTTAGAATATATGACAGAAGTAATAAATACAACAAAAGGACAAGCAGTTTCTATGAACGCTTCTACCGTAGCTGAATTTACAATAGAAGAGCTTGTTGCAAGGGTACAAATATTAATGAAACAACAACTTATGCATAGAGGTTGCAATTTGAACTTAACTATTAATGCAGCTAAAAACACAGTAATTAAAGGTGAAATTAGTGCATTGGTACAAGTAATTGATAATTTAATTATTAACGCAATGGATGCATATGGAAACAATAATGGAAATATAAATTTTAGAATTAATGAAAACGAAAATAAAATATTTATGGAAGTTGAAGATTTTGCGGGCGGAATTTCAAGTACGGTTAAAGATAAATTGTTTAAACAAATGATAACAACAAAAGGTAAGGACGGTACGGGTCTTGGACTATATATGTGTTATTCAACTATAAAAGGAAAATTCAATGGCGAAATGAAATTTGAAACGAATGAACGGAATAGGAACTACATTTTTTATTGAGCTTAATAAACATTAAAATACAAGGGGGATTTTTATGGAAAATTTAACAATGCCACAAATGAATGTTGTTGAAACGGAATTTTTCTTCAAGAATACTCCAATATCAAATATTGGTGGTTACATGCGATTTGAACAAAACTTAAAAGAAAAAACATTGGAAAAAGCGTTAAACGAATTAGTAAAGCAAAACGAAGCTATGAGAATTCGATTGATTGCAAAAGATGGAAAACTATATCAAGAAGTTGCTGATTTTGAATATGAAAATTTTGAAATTATGAATTTAAATGGAACTGAAGACTTAGACGAAATAGGCACTAATTGGATGAAAGAAAAAATTGATATATTTGGTAAATTGTACGATTTCAAAATTATTAAATATGGTGACGAAGTAGTTTGGCTTGCAAAATTACATCATTTGATTTCTGATGCTTGGTCTGTTGCTTTACTTGTATCTAAGCTTTTAGAGTATTGTGATGCAATAGAAAAAAATGAGCCAATAATTGTAAATGAAACAAAATATTTTGATTTTGTTTTGCGTGAAAAAGAATATATAAACTCTAATACTTATCTTAGAGATAAAGAATATTGGGAAGAAAAATATAAAAACAAGCCAACATATGTATCACTTACATCTAAGTCGACAGATTTTGATTCAAATGCTAGTAGAATGCAGTTTATAATTTCAGCAACTCAAAAAGAAAAGATGGTTGAATATTGTAAAAACAACAACTTATCACTTGCGGTATTGTTTGAAGCTGCGGTGGCATTATATGCAGCGAGAACAAATAATGCAGATGATGTCACACTATGCTCACTTGTTTTAAATAGAAATGGTGTAAAAGAAAAAAATACGCTTGGCATGTATAACAATATTATGCCAATGACGATTGAGGTAAATTGGGAAGATACTTTTGTAAATTTGTGCAGTAATATATCAAAAGAACATTTTCAAATTTTTAGACATCAAAAATATCCTTATAGCAATATTGCAAAATATATTAGAGAAACACATGGGCAAAGTAACATTTACGATATAATGGTTTCCTATCAGAATGCCGCAATAACGACTAAGGGAGAAGTAAAAGGAAAAGTTAATTGGATGTTTAATGGTCATTCAGAACTTAGTTACATGATTAATATAGATGATATGAATGACTTGGGCGATTTAACAATTAATATAGATTATAGAAATAATTGTTTTGAAAAAGAAGAAGTAAAAAGTATCTATGAAAGAATAGTAAATATAATTAATCAAGCAATAAAAAATGAAGAGGCTATTATAAAAGATATAGAAGTTTTAACTGAAAG
>CAZRQF010000090.1:0-3507 GCA_964602275.1 uncultured Eubacteriales bacterium | reverse complement strand
AAATGGCGGGATAGCTCAGTTGGCTAGAGCATCCGGTTCATACCCGGCAGGTCGATGGTTCAAGTCCATTTCCCGCTACCAAAACTCTTACTTAAAAGTTTTAAGTAAGAGTTTTTTTATAATAAAACAAGCAAGTGCTTACTAAAACACCTGCTTTATAAAAATATTAACCATAAAATTCTAACCGTAAAGTGCGGTAAAATACTGTAAAATGGTCTTTTGATATACTTATTTACCTTTTAATTTATATACATACAGCTCTTCTTCTATCATTTCGCCTTCATTTTCAGTGTCTTTATAATGTGGATATATTAGTTCAAGCTTTTCCGTCGCTATTTCAGGAATATATTCGTCACCTATAAACAACACTTTGCCATCATACTTTGTCACAGCATAATAAATCGCTCCGTTTATGTCTAGTGAATTAGTCCTTCTTGCTACTTGATTTTTCCAAATAATATATGTATAGTTTTCGTAATCATTAAGCAACAACATTTTTTCTTCTGGCAAATACGGCAATACAGAAGAAGCATACGGACCTTCAAATGCAAAAATTTTATATCCTTTATATTCATCTGTTGACAAAATATTTTCAAATATGTATTTACTATTTGAATACATATTTGTTATATCATAAGTCGAATAAATAATCAGTAATGATATTTGCATCGTCGAAAAGCAACCTACCGTTGCAACTGCAAATATTTGTTCAAAAATCAATTTTCTGCAAATCCAACACGCAAAAATATATATCACTATATACAGATATACATGCCTATAACAGATGTTTATATTCAAAAAAGCGGTAATTCCACCCATTACAATCGTGGATATTAAAAATATTATCATTACTTTTTTATCGTTCCATAATGAAATCGTTGTAAAAAGAAGTAACAACAAGCCTAATACTATTTTTGTATTTCTAAATTCTTCAATTGGCAAAAGCACAAAGCCAATACTTTCTAATGCTTTCAATGCCCCATTTACAAAATCTTGAATGTTTTTAGGTAATTTCACGCTATATATCGAAGTTTCTTTTGCGGGTTTCACTAAAAGCATTAATGTCATCAGCATTAGCATCGCTATCATGGCAAATATTATTATGCTTTTTTTATCTATCTCTTTCATTTTAATTTTTTCAACAATGTATGTGATAAATAGTGTTATCGCTATTGGAATTGAATATAAGCAAACATTTTGCAGTAATAGCAATAATACACTGTATAGCAATGTATTTTTATGTCGCTCTTTATATACTATAGCTATTACGAATAATAAAAGTGGAACTAGTATATAACTTCTCGCAATAGCTAAATATTGATATAGCATCATATGTGAAAATGTTATTACTAATTTTACATATTTATTAAACGGTGCATATTTATTTAACAAATAAACAGCAATCAAATTTAATATTAAATGCATTATATTTATACTAATATACGGTAATTTAAGTGTCGTCAAAACATTGACTAATACATGCCAAAGCATGGGGCTACCTTCATACTTTGAAAGTGAAAACATTTCAAAAATATTAGTATCTCTGGCAATAAGCCACGCTTGTGCCTCATCTCTAAACGGTTCATGTGTAAACACTATAATACAAGCTAATATTGTATAAATTGTCATTACTGCAATTAAATACATCTTTTCTCTATCTTTGTGCCATATCTTTTTCATTTGGCACCAGCTTTCGATTCATGATACACTTTTTCAGTATTTACATTCCATACATTATGTTTGTCAGTTGAACACTCCACTATATTTTTTACCGTTTCAAATGCCGTCATCATAGAATGATCCATATTATTATATCTATGTTGACCATTTCTTCCAATGCAAAACAAATTTTTTATTGAATCCAAATAAGAAATTATTTCATTAATATTGGCATAAGAATCAAAATATGCAGGATAAGCTTTTTTTACTTTTATCCTTGTATAATCCAATACATCTTCTTTAGAGATAATATTTATTTTTTCAAGTTCAGATATCGCAAATTGTGCAAACTGTTCATCTGTCATATTCCACATTTCGTCATTTTCATTACAAAAGTACTCAAGTCCTAACCATACATTTTCTTCTACATTTTCCACTAAATATGGTGACCAATTATTAAAAACTTGAATTCTTCCCAATTTTACTCCTGGCTCTTGCACATAAATCCAACAATCTGGGACTATATTGTTTAATGTTTTTACATCTGTTGTATTCTTTAATTTTAATTTTTTTACCAATAACCCCACTGTTATAAAATCTCTATATGGCAAATTATTCGCATATGCTTTAACATCTTCATTCAAATTGGCATCATCAATTCCCGAAATTAAATCTTTTATTGGCATTGTTGAAAGTAAGCAATCGCAAATCAGCTCATATTTCTTATTTTCTTTTACATATATAATTTTTTTAGCTTCACAATTTTCAACAAAAATTTGAGTAGCAGTTGCACCTTTTATTATTTTTCCGCCCAATTCTTCAAACTTATCTGCAACGGTTTCCCACATTTGACCCGGTCCATACTTCGGATAAGTAAATTCTTCAATTAATGATGTTTCTACATTTCTGTTTTTCTTGTGAAGCTTTTTTTCAAACGCATTCTTGATAACTGCACGAATTGATATCCCCTTTACCCTTTGGCTTCCCCAATCTGCAGATATCTCAGCAGGATGTCTCCCCCATAATTTTTCGGTATACTTCTCAAAAAACATTTGATAAAGTTTCTTACCAAATCTATTAATGTAAAAATTCTCTAGTGAATCTTCTTTTCTTTTATGCAATAGACTTTTTATGTAACTAAAGCCTGAATTCATTGTATCTATAAAGCCCAGATTTTTTATCGTTTCCAAATTCATAGTCACAGGATAATCAAAAAATTTGTTTTTATAATATATACGCGAAATTCTTCTTCTTTTTAGCATAACTTTATCTTCTATTTCAGGATTTGGTCCATTTTCTGATAATTTTGTATCTCTGTTGAGTTTTTTATCATCAAAAGCTAGTTTACCTTGAAGTGGCAACATATCATTCCAAAATTTTATAACTCTCTCGTCTTTGGAAAAGAACCTATGACCTCCCAAATCCATCCTGTTACCTTTGTAACAAATCGTCTTTGAAATTCCGCCAACAATTTCTTCTTGTTCTAATATTAAAACATTATATTTCTTTGTTTTTTGCAATTCATATCCCGCCGTCAATCCGGCAGGTCCGGCACCAATTATCACTATATTTTCCATTTGAATTCTCCTATTTTTTATACAATATCCTTTTTTTAGCTACATAGTTCCATATTAGCACTAGTGCTGCTGAAAAAACTTTTGAAATCAACGGATGAAAGTTTAACCATTCTGTAAATATATACATTAGCCCCTCTGTAAGTAGTAACCCCACCACTCCAATAAGCGTGTATATTAAAAACTCCGCCTTTTTGCTAACTTTTGCATTCTCTTTGAATACTAAAAGTTTTGCTAAGGCATAATTTACTAAAAGCCCTACTGTAAATCCAAG
>CAZRQF010000089.1:0-3534 GCA_964602275.1 uncultured Eubacteriales bacterium | reverse complement strand
GCAATTACTATGCTAATTCAACTGTTGCACCAGCTGCTTCTAAGTCAGCTTTCATTTTTTCAGCTTCGTCTTTAGCAACATTTTCTTTTATTGTCTTAGGAGCTCCATCAACTAAGTCTTTAGCTTCTTTTAATCCTAATCCTGTAGCTTCTCTAACTACTTTGATAACTGCTAATTTACCAGCACCAGCGTCTTTTAATACTACATTGAAAGATGATTTTTCTTCAACTGCAGCAGCACCAGCAGCAGGAGCAGCAACTACAGCTGCAGCAGCTGCAGATACTCCAAATTTTTCTTCAATTGCTTTTACTAAATCAGCTAATTCTAAAACTGTAAGTTTTTCGATTTCAGCTATTAAATTTTCGATTTTTTCCATTTTAAATTTCTCCTTTATTATTTAATTTTTTTCACAGTTAAAACTGTTATTTATACGCCAACTAAGCGTTTTCTTTTTGTTCTCTTACTTGGTCTAATACTACCGCAACATTTCTGATGTTAGCAAGCAATGCTGTAGCAACTTGAGTAAGTAACATTTCTCTTGATGGTAATTTAGCTAGCTTTAAAATTTCATCAACTGAAATTACTTTGCCATCCATTACTCCACCTTTAATTTTATAGAATTCAGAATTCTTTGCATAGTCATATAAAACTTTTGCAGGTTCTACATAATCTTCATAACTAAATGTTATAGCTGTAGGTCCTTCAAGTAAATCTGTAATTCCTTCAAGATTAGCTTCTTTTGCTGCGAATTTTAAAGTTGTATTTTTTGCAACTTTGTAATCACAGTTAGCTTTTCTTAAATCAGCTCTAATTTTTGTGATATCTTCAACATTAATTCCTCTATAATCTGTAAGAATAACTAATTTTGATTTCTCAAATTTTTCTTTTAATTCTGCTATATCACTTTGTTTTTGAGCTAAAACTTTTGCATTTGCCATTTTAGCACCTCCTCCTTTTTTTATTTAATTTAAAAGTCTGATACATTCACCACCGAGATAAACATATCAGACTTTAGTCCGCACATTACCTCGGTAGGATATTTTATGCTTATAGCAACCTACTGTCTTTGGTTACAATATTTATATTACGCTTTTACAGTAACACCAGGTCCCATTGTGCTAGAAACAGAAATATTTTTAATATATTGTCCCTTTGCAGCAGCTGGTTTAGCTTTTACGATTGCTTCGTATAAAGCATTATAGTTTTCTGCCAATTTTTCAGCACCAAAAGATACTTTTCCAATTGGGCAATGGATAATGTTGTTTTTATCCAATCTATATTCTATTTTACCTGATTTAATTTCTGTAACAGCTTTAGCTACATCCATAGTAACTGTTCCAGATTTAGGGTTTGGCATTAAACCTTTTGGTCCTAATACTTTACCTAATCTACCTATAAGTCCCATCATATCTGGTGTTGCAACGATAACATCGTAGTCAAACCAGTTTTCTTTTTCAATTCTTGGAACTAAATCATCTGCACCAACGAAATCAGCACCAGCAGCTTCAGCTTCTTTTGCTTTATCTCCTTTTGCAAATACTAAAACTCTTTGTGTTTTACCTGTACCATGTGGTAACACGATAACACCTCTAACTTGTTGATCAGCGTGTTTTGAATCAACACCAAGTCTAAAATGAGCTTCAACTGTTTCGTCGAATTTAGCTTTTGGCATTTTTTCAATTAACTCTAATGCAGTTTTTGCATCATATGATGCAGCTTTATCAATTAGCTTAACGCTATCTTGATATTTCTTTCCTCTTTTCATTTTAAATCCTCCTTTGGTTCTAACGATTTAAACTAATTTAAATCTCCCATATTTTAAAATTATTCAGCAACTACTATTCCCATTGAACGAGCAGTTCCTTTTACCATGCTCATAGCTGTTTCTAAGCTTCCTGCGTTTAAATCTTGCATTTTAGCTTTAGCAACTTCTTCAACTGTTGCCATTGTTATTGTAGCTACTTTATCTTTGTTAGGTTTTGCAGAACCTTTTTCGATTTTTGCAGCTTTTAATAATAAGTCAGCAACTGGTGGAACTTTTGTTATAAATGTAAAAGATTTATCTTTATTAACAGTAATAACTACTGGAATTGTCATTCCAACTTGATCTGCTGTTCTATCATTAAATTCTTTTACAAATTGCATAATATTAATTCCACTTGATCCTAAAGCTGGACCTACTGGTGGTGCTGGTGTTGCTTTTCCAGCTGGTATTTGCAATTTTATAACTGTTGTTTCTTTCTTTTCTGCCATTTCAATACACCTCCTACATTACATTTTCTGTATTTGAGCAAATTCTAGTTCTACTGGAGTTTCGCGTCCAAACATAGATACTAAAACTTTTACTTTCGCTTTTTCCATATTTATTTCTTCAATTACACCAACGAAACTTTCTAAAGGACCAGAGACAATTTTTACAGTATCTCCAACCTCACAATCAATAGTAACTTGGGCAACTTCAAATCCCATGGCTTTAATTTCTTCTTCAGTAAGTGGTACAGGTTTTCCGCCAGCACCAACAAATCCAGTAACACCTCTTACATTTCTTACAACATACCACGACTCTTCAGTAAGAATCATTTTTATAAGAACATAACCTGGAAAAACTTTTTTTAGCATAGTTTTTCTTTTGCCATCTTTTATCTCAATTTGTTCTTCCATAGGTACAACAATCTCTTGAATAACATCTTGCATAGCTCTATTTTCAACAGCTTTTTCCAAAGTATCCTTTACTTTGTTTTCATATCCTGAATATGTATGTGCCACATACCATCTTGCTTCTTCATTGTTATTTCCATCGTTTTGAGGCATTTTACTCCTCCTTATTATTTAATTATTAGTTTCCACCAAAGTTCACTTAATTTATCAAAGCCTAAGTTTAAAACAACTAGTATAACCGCAATTAACAATACAAATGCAATTGTAGCTACTGTACTTTTAGCAGTTTGTTTTGCTGATGGCCATACTACTTTTTTTAGTTCTGCTTTCATATTTTTAATGAAACTTTTTTTTGGCTTGTTTTCTATCTCTGGCATATCAATCAACACCTTTTCTATTATTTTGTTTCTTTATGAGCCGTATGTTTCTTGCAGAATTTGCAATATTTTTTCATTTCTAGTCTATCTGGATCATTTTTCTTGTTTTTCTTCTTGTCATAATTTCTTTGTTGACATTCTGTACAAGCTAGAGTTATCTTATCTCTCATATCTACACCTCCGTATGCTTTCAAGCATTTTACGCTAATTCTTTCTTCAAAAAAAAAGAACCTTCTGCGGTTTGCTAACTAATTGTACCACCCATGTACATTTTTGTCAACATATTTTGGTTCATTTTCCCTTTTTATATCATTCAAATATAATAGCAGTTAAGCAAAATAGTCATAATTTATTGACTTTTTGCATAAAATATACTAAAATAAGAATAGATAAAGGAAATCCGCATAGAGCGGTTAACCTTATATATTCGATTAATAATCGCTAGTATCGGTCAATACGGAAGCGATTATTTTTTTTGGTCTTTATCATTATTTCTAAT
>CAZRQF010000088.1:0-3668 GCA_964602275.1 uncultured Eubacteriales bacterium | reverse complement strand
GAAAAATCAGATATTTTATATAAGTTTAATAATACAAAAAAAGAATATCCGAAAGATAGATGTATAACGAGCTTTATTAGTGAAAATGCTAAGAAAAATCCTGAAAAAGTTGCATTGAGCTTTAACGGAAACAAAATGACATATAAAGAGTTTGAAGAAAAAAGTAATTCGGTAGCTAACTATATTTTACAAAACAATCTTCCAAGAAATGCTATTATTGGTGTAATGTTTGAGCGTTCTTTTGAAATGATGGTTGCAATTTATGGCGTTTTAAAAGCAGGATGCGTATATATGCCAATTGATCCGCATTTTCCAAAAGAGCGTATAGACTTTATGCTAGAAGACAGCAAAGCTCCTATTATTTTTACTCAGAGTGCATGGACTAAAAATATAACAGGAAATGTATTGAAAATAGATTTAAATAATTTTAATTATGATTTATATGATAATGAAAAAGTAGATTGTGATGTAAACTCACAAGACACAGCATATGTAATTTACACTTCAGGTTCTACTGGAAAACCAAAAGGAGCTCAAATACAACATCATTCGGTTATCAATAGAATAAAGTGGATGCACGATAGATATCCATTAATTCAAAATGATGTTATATTGCAAAAAACGCCATATACATTTGATGTATCTGTTTGGGAACTATTTTGGTGGAGTATGTATAATCAAAGCTTAGAGATTTTAATTCCTGAGGGACATAAAGATCCACGAGAAATTATAAATGCAATAGAAGCGGGCAAAGTTACGCATATGCATTTTGTACCATCTATGTTAAACGCTTTTTTGGAGTATTTGAGTGTAAATAAAGAGTTAGTATCCAAACTAAAAACTTTAAAATATGTATTTGCAAGTGGCGAAGCACTTCAAAGTGAACATGTGAAAAAATTTTATGAGCTATTAGGCGATAATGGCACAACGCTTCATAACTTATATGGACCAACAGAATGCACGGTTGATGTGTCGTATTATGATTGCGATAAAAATAATATTCCAGAAATTATTCCGATTGGAAAACCAGTAGACAATACGGAGCTTTTAATATTAGATAAAGCATGTAAGTTGCTTCCTATTGGCGTTGCGGGCGAATTGCATATTAGTGGTGTATTAGTCGGAAAAGGGTATATAAACAGAGAAGAACTTACAAAGGAAAAATTTATAAAAAATGATTATTATGATAGTGCTACAATGTACAAAACTGGTGATTTAGCTAGATGGCTTCCAGACGGGAATATTGAATATTTAGGCAGAATAGATAATCAGGTAAAAATTAGAGGATTGAGAGTAGAACTTGGCGATATAGAAACAGCTATTTTAAAGTATGATGGAATAAGCAACTGCGTTGTTACAGTTCTAGAAATTAATGGCGAAAAATACTTATGTGCATACTTTATTGTACTTAAAAAAATAGATGTTAAAGAATTGAAAAAAGAATTGATAAAAACTTTACCAGAATACATGGTGCCTACATACTATGTTGAACTAGAAAAAATGCCATTAAATCATAACGGAAAGATAGATAGAAAAGCTTTGCCAAGACCATCGCTAGAAGAAGATGAAGAATATGTAGCCCCAAATGACGAACTTGAAGAGCAAGTGCAAAATATAGTAAATAAGATTGTTAAAAAAGAAAAGTTAAGTGTTACATCAGATTTGCTAAATTGTGGATTATCTTCACTTGGAGTAATAACCGTTATAACTGAATTATCAATCCATAATTGGAATATAAAAGTAAAAGATTTTTATGAGTGCCGTACAATTCGTAGTATTGCAAATAAAATTAAAAACTCTAAAGAAGATATTGATAATTATGACGAAGACAAAAAATATGAAAATGTATCAGACATTCGTAGGGTAAATGTAGAAAGCAAGAGTGAAGGTGCGATATTTTTAACTGGTGCGACGGGCTTTTTAGGTGTACATATACTTAAAGAAATTTTGATGCAAACAGATAAGAAAGTATATTGCTTAGTTAGAAAAGTAGAAAAATTAGAAAAGTATGTTGATAAATACATAAAAGGCATTTTTGATAGTAATAGAATTATACCAATTCTTGGAGATATAACAGATGATAAGCTTTCGCTAAGTGAAGAAAGCTATAATGAAATTTCAAGAGATATAAGTGATATTATTCATTGTGCAGCAAATGTGTCATATTTTTGTCCTTGGGAAACAGCCAAAAAAGTAAATTATATTGGAACATATAATATGATAAAATTAGCAGAAGATGCTAACGCAAAACTTCATCATATATCTACAATGAGTGTATCAGGAGATGTTTTGACAGCTCAAACGGTAGAGCGACCTGAGTTTAACGAAAGTAAATTATTTATAGGTCAATTGTATAAAGACAATGTATATGCTCATAGTAAGTATTTAGCAGAAAGAGAAATAATAAAAACTATTAGAGAATTAAGAATAAATGCAAGCATATATAGAGTGCCTAACTTAACATGGCGAATGAGCGATGGTATGTTCCAAGAAAATTTTTATGAAAATGATTTATATATATTAACAAGAGTAATGCGAAAACTTGGAAAGATACCACTAGAATTAAAAGATGAAGACTTTTTGATTTCGCCAGTTGACGACTTGTCAAAGGCAATTGTAACATTGATGCTAAAGAAAAAAAATAATGATATATATCATTTAGTAAGCACATATAGCCCTACAATTGAAAATTACATGAATGCTTTAGTAAAATGTGAAAAAGCACCAATAAAAGAAATATTTAAAGAATTAAGTATGAATTCAGAAGATAGCGAAATGAAATTTGTGTCTATGTATTTAGCTGGTATTTTAAAAGATGCTGAAAAAATGATAGTTCAAGTAAATGCTAATAGAACAAATGCCATTTTAGCAGATATAGGATATAGTTGGAACTTAATCGATGAAAAATATATAAACAGAATTAATGATGTAAATAGAACTGAATAAACTAAAAAATATTAAATTGAGAGGAGATGCTTTTGAAAATATAGGGAGAGTTGAAATAAAGAAAGAAAAGGATACTAAAACAAGATTAATATACATGTATACTTTCGAAAACAAAAAATGTAGTAACACGCTAAGGGTGTTACTACATTTTTATATTAACATTTTTTTCACCATCAAAAGTAAATAATTTTTCTTCTTTAAATTTAAATTCTTTTGCTACAATGCTTAATGGAAATGTTTTTAATCGTGTGTTGTATTTAGTTACATCTACATTATATATCCTGCGAGCAGCTTCTAATTCGTTTTCTACTTTGAGTATTGTTTTTTGTAGCCTCAAAAATAATTCACTTGATTTTAGCTCAGGATGGTCTTCAACTATTCCCATAAGAGTGAAATATTCATTATTTAATTGCTTCATTGAACTTTCATCTTTATTTTCTTTATATGAATTTCGTAGCATCGCTATATTTTCTAGCAAATCTTTTTCATGTTGTGCATATCCTTTTGTTACTTCAACCAAGTTTGGAATTAAATCAAATCTTTTTTGTAAATATACATCAATCAACGCTTTTGAATTATTTATATCACTTTTTAATTTAACAAACATATTATGGATATAAGTTGGTACACATATCAACAATACAATAATTATTATGCAAATAGCCAAAACAATCACCTCAAATATTATTTTAATACATAATTTTTAAGTTTACAACTAAAAT
>CAZRQF010000087.1:0-3706 GCA_964602275.1 uncultured Eubacteriales bacterium | reverse complement strand
AAAAGATTAACAAAAAGAGGTGCTAAAGTAGTAGTTGGAGATAGTCCAGGTGGAATTTATAATCAAATGTATGTAAATAGAGTTTACGCTGCAACTAAAATTGACGAAATAAAAAAATATGGTGGTACTTTAAATGATAATTTTGAACAAGCAGAAGCAAAATTTGAAAACGGGAAAGTTTTAAAAGATTTTCCTTATACCGCCTACTTAGACGATGCAGATGTAATAATAAATTTTTGCAAGCTAAAAACACATGGAATGATGGGAATGTCAGCTGCAGTTAAGAATTTGTTTGGCACTATTCCAGGAACTAAAAAGCCGGAGTTCCATTATAGATATCCAGACCATACCGATTTTGCAAATATGCTAATTGATTTAAATGAGTATTTTAAGCCAAAACTATGTATTGTAGATGCAGTAGTTGGCATGGAAGGAAACGGACCAACAGCAGGTACACCTAAGAAAATAGGAGCAATACTTGCATCTGATAATCCATATAAGTTAGACTTAGCTTGTGCAAGTGTTATAGGCTTAACAAAAGATGATGTTCCAACACTTTCAGAGTCGTTTAAAAGAGGCTTGATACCAGAAAGCGTGAATGACTTAACTATTAACGATGATATAAATAAGTATTACATAGCAGACTACGAAAATGTACAAACACATAGAGCATTAAAATTTGAAGATAAGAAAACTTTATTTGGCAGAACAGCAACTAAACTTTTACAAGCTAAACCAAAACTTAAAGAAGACTTATGCGTAGGATGTGGAAAATGTGCAGAAGTATGTCCTGCGAAAGCCATACAAATTGTTGACAAAAAGGCAAAAATAGATAGAAAAAAATGTATAAAATGTTTTTGCTGTCAAGAATTTTGTCCAAAAGGTGCTATGAAAGTAAAAAGGACAGCAATCGCAAAATTTTTGACCAAATAGGCATAAAATCGCTATTTTTTGCTAATTACAAATTGACTATAATGCGTGATTATGTTATTATATTAAGGTGTAATTGCGAAATGCTTTAAAAATTAATAAGGTTTTGAATGAAGATATAGCAATTATTAAGTTGCTATGTCTTTTTATTTTGATAGAAAGTATTTGAGGAAAAGAAAATGGACAATATTTTATATGTAACTATAAAAAATGTGAAAATACCATACATTATAAAAAGTTATAAAAAATCAAAACATATAAAGATATATTTTAAAGATGGATTGGTAAAAATAACAAAGCCTATTAGAGTTAGCAAAACAATTGCAATGAAGTTTTTGTTTGAGAACGAAAACGAAGTATATAATAATTATTTTAAAAGTTTAGCGGCTGCAGAAAGGAAAACTAAAAGATGGCGAAATGACGATTTAGTTTTATATAAAGGAAAATATTATACTGTTTGCAGAGAAACGGCAGATAGAAAGAATGTAAAGTTATTCATAGATGATGAACACTCAAAGTTTAAAATTAAAGTGCCGATAACAATTGATGAAGATGCTTTGAAAAAGAGAGTTGATACATTAGTAAAGGCACAGTTTAAGAAAAATACAAATGAAATGATAAAAGAAAAACTAAAATATTGGAGTAACGAAATGCATATATCTTATTCAACTTTTGAAATAAAAGACACAATTGGGAGATATGGATGTTGTATACCTAGTAAAAAAGCGTTACAGTTTAGCTCTAGGCTTATAATGTTACCAAAAGAAGAAGTAGATGCAATTGTTGTGCACGAGTTATCACATATTGTTTATAAAAATCATGACAAAAAATTTTACGAGCTTGTGCAAAAATATATTCCAAATTATAAAGAAATAGATAAATGGTTAAAAGAAAATAGTAATCAAATTTATATATAAAAGGAGAGAAAAGTAGTTTGATAGAATTAAAAAATATTTGTTTTGAAAGAGATAACAAAAAAATATTAGACAATATTAATTTAAAAATTTCAAATGATCAATTTGTAGTTATAACAGGCCCAAACGGTTCTGGAAAATCTACACTTATGAAAATAATAATGGGTATCGAAAGACAAGATGCCGGCGAAATATATTTTAACGGAAAAGAAATCTCAAATTTATCAATTGACGAAAGGGCAAAGCTTGGAATAGCTTATGCTTTTCAGCAACCTGTTAAATTTAAAGGATTAACAGTATATGAACTTATAAAGCTTGCCGCAAGAAAAGATATAAAAAAAGACGAAGCTTGCAGTATATTATCTAAAGTGGGTTTATGTGCTAAAGAGTATGTAGATAGAGAAATAAACGCATCTTTATCTGGTGGAGAATTAAAAAGAATTGAAATTGCTATGGCTTTTGCAAGAAAAGCAGAGCTTACAATTTTTGATGAGCCAGAAGCGGGTATTGATTTATGGAGTTTTAATCATTTGATAAATGTATTTGAAGCAGTAACTAATGAAACTAAAGGTGTAACTATGATTATATCTCACCAAGAGAGAATATTAGATATTGCAAGTAAAATTATATTGATGGAAAATGGCAAAATAAAAAAATGTGGAACAAAAGAAGAAATTATGCCGATGGTGCTTGAAAATAAAATATGCTGTAAGTTAGGAGGTAATATAAATGGATAGTTTGGATGCTAACTTATTAAAAGAAATTGCTGATATAGATGGCGAAATTAAAGGTGCATATAACATAAGAAAAAATGGAAAAGGGATAGAGCGAAAAGTTACTGAAAACATTAATATTGTTACTAAAACAGACAAGCCTGGAATTGACATACATGTAAAAGATAATACGAAATTTGAGTTTGTACACATACCTGTTATCATAACGGAGAGCGGTTTAAATGATGTTGTATATAATGATTTCTTTATCGGAAAAAATTCAGAAGTCATAATTGTGGCAGGTTGTGGAATTCATAACGATCATCATGATAACTCGCAACATGACGGTATTCATAGATTTTTCTTAGAAGAAGGAGCAAAAGTAAAGTATATAGAAAAACATTATGGAGAAGGTAGTGGCGAAGGAAAAAGAATATTAAATCCTGTTACAGAAGTATATTTGAAAAATGGAAGTACATTAGAAATGGAAGCTGTACAAATAAAAGGGGTAGACTCTACAATAAGAGTAACAAAAGGCGTGCTAGAAGAAAATACAAATTTTGTAGTTACTGAAAAAATAATGACACATGGTAGCCAATATGCCAAGACATCATTTGAAGTAGAATTAAATGGCGAAAATGCAAGTACACATGTAACATCTCGTTCGGTTGCAACTGAAAATTCAATCCAAGAATTTTCTTCAAAAGTTGCAGGAAATAATAAATGCTTTGGACATGTAGAATGTGATGCAATTATAAAGGACAATGCTAAAGTAATAGCAATTCCTGAAATTACTGCAAATCATGTTGAAGCAAATCTAGTGCATGAGGCGGCAATTGGAAAAATAGCAGGTGAACAACTAATAAAACTTATGACACTTGGGCTAACAGAAAAAGAAGCAGAAGAAGAAATAATAAATGGATTTTTGAGATAATAAAAAAACACATCTGTAGGAGTCTGCGTCCTGGGGTATAGTTCCACCAAAAGGGGTATAGCCTAAAATGACTCGAAATTTTTTTCATAACCACTTGCATTTGTTTTTGCGTATTGATAAAATTTTGTTGTGATAAGACCAAGAAATGTGGATAAAAGGAGTGTGTTTTGATGGAAAATATATATGGAAAAATAAGTAAAAACCCGCAAACCCTT
>CAZRQF010000086.1:0-3809 GCA_964602275.1 uncultured Eubacteriales bacterium | reverse complement strand
ATGTTGTGACACATATTATGGTGGGACTACCTAGCGAAGATATAGACGATATAAAAAATACTGTAAGTTTTATAAACTCACACAATATAAGTGGCTTAAAAATTCATTCAACTTATATAATTAAAAATACAAAACTTTGCGATATGTATTTAAAAGGCGAATATCTGCCAATAAGTTTAGAGTATTATTTAGATGCTATTTGTTATATAATAACGCACATAAGTAGTAGCCTAATCATTCATCGCATTTCTGGTGATGCACCAAAAGATTTGCTTGTAGCACCAGATTGGAACTTACACAAAAAATTAGTTTTAAATGGATTAGATAAAATTTTGAAAGAGAAAGATTTATATCAAGGCTGTTATTATAATTAGAAAGGGATGTTAAATATGTTTGCTTTAGACATGACTATGTTAGTTGTATTGTTTTTTATATTTATTGTTTTTTTTGTAAAATATACTCCGTTTGGAGATGCTGTTATAATTGATAGGAAAACTCATTATTGCAAAACAAAACCTCGTGGTGGTTTTTACTTTTTTAATCCATTTACGGATGAGGTTACAACTTATATTTCTACTAAATCACACTCTAAAACTTATGCTGAAATATTTGAAACACATGACTTTCACTATACTAGAGCAACTTTTCATGTTACATATCGTGCTGAAAATGTTGAAGATGTTTTGTTACACCTAAAAAATGATAAAAGAAGTATAAATGATATCATAAAATGTTCCGTAGATTCAACTTTTTCTAGCTTTGATATAGACTACATTTATCGTAATCAATCACTTATAACAAACGAATTAAAAAACAGGATGGCATTAGCTTGCATTCCATTTGGCTTTATTATAGAAAATGTTTCAATATTAGGTCTTCAAGAACTATCAGATGGAAGTGGTGCAAAATTGAAATTCAAGCCACATGTATGCCGTGATGACGGTCCAATACAGATAAAAAGATAGCACCAATTTTATTTGATGCTTAAAATATTTATTCATAACCATTTGACATTTTATATAAAATATACTTAGAGATAAGAGAATCCGCATTTTGCGGTTAACCTCGTTGTTCGATTTAATCGCCTAGCTGTGGGTTTAGCATTGGGCGATTATTTTTTTGGTTTTTCATCATTATTTCTAATGATTTCTATAATTAATATTGCAAATGCAATCATTTATATTAAAAGACACTTTGAAAATTCAAAGTGCCTTTTGTTTTTTATTTCTTTTCCTCTAAATCCAATTTAATATGCACATCTCTTAATTGCTCTGGAAATACTTGTGAAGGTGCACCCATAAGCAAATCTCTTGCTTTGCTGTTTTTAGGGAATGCAATAACTTCTCTAATGCTCTCTTCTTGTGCCAAAAGCATAACCATTCTATCAAGTCCTGGAGCACAACCTGCATGTGGTGGAGCACCATATTGGAAAGCATTGTACAATGCTGGAAACTTAGCTTCTACATGTTCTCTAGTATATCCAGCAATTTCAAATGCTCTTTCCATTATCTCAACATCATGATTTCTTACAGCACCAGAAGCAAGTTCATAACCATTACATACCATATCATATTGATATGCATAAATGTCTAGTGGGTCTTTTGTATTTAACGCTTCAAGTCCACCTTGTGGCATTGAAAATGGATTATGATTAAATGCAGGGTTGCCATTTTCATCTTCTTCATACATTGGGAAATCAACTATCCAACAGAATTTATAGCAATTCTTTTCAAGCAAATCTAATCTCTTTCCAAGTTCTATTCTTATAAGCCCTGCTAACTTTTCAACCTTTTTCTTTTCCTCAGCAATAAAGAAAATAGCATCGCCTGGATTTGCATGTTTTAAAAGTTCTGCTCTCATATCGTCATTTATAAACTTAGAAATTCCACCACTAAATGTAGAATCAGCTTCAACTTTAACATATGCAAGACCTTTTGCTTCGCATTCATTCACAGCAAATTCACTCATTTGGTCAAAGAATTTTCTTGGTTGAGTCGCACAGTTAGGCACACTAATTATCTTTATAATTTTATCTTTAAATGCATTAAATTCTGTATTTTTAAATAATTCAGTAACATCTTCAATAATAAGCGGATTTCTTAAATCTGGTTTATCTATACCATACTTTGCCATAGCTTCTCTATATGGAATTCTAACTATTCCATCTTCGCTAACGCTCCAATTAGTATGTTTTCTAAATGTATTCAAAACAACATTTTCAACTGCTTTTAAAACATCTTCTTGAGTTGCAAAAGACATCTCCAAATCTAATTGATAAAATTCACCCGGTGATCTATCTGCTCTTGGGTCTTCATCTCTAAAACATGGAGCAATTTGATAATACTTATCAAATCCAGACATCATAAGCAATTGTTTGTATTGTTGTGGAGCT
The DNA here is from genome assembly GCA_964602275.1 of uncultured Eubacteriales bacterium. Classification (GTDB taxonomy): domain Bacteria; phylum Bacillota; class Clostridia; order TANB77; family UBA1234; genus RGIG6291. The sequence continues at coordinate 1,417 of CAZRQF010000086.1, read as the reverse complement.
TGTGGCAATGCATAAAATTCGCCTGGATGTAACCTACTAGGAACTAAAAAGTCCCTTGCACCTTCTGGTGATGAGCTTGTAAGAATAGGTGTTTGAATTTCAATAAATCCCATGTCATCCATCAAACTACGAATTGTTTTCATAATTTTAGCTCTATAAACAATATTGTTATGAATTTTATCATTTCTTAAATCTAAAAATCTGTATTGAAGTCTTAAATCTTCTCTAACATCTTGATCGATGTTAATCTCAAAAGGTAATACATTTTTTGCTTTACCTGTAACTCTAATTTCAGTTGGAATAATCTCAATATCTCCAGTTGGAATGTTAGGATTTTTGTTTGACCTTTCACTTACAACACCTGTAACTGAAATTGTACTTTCTGTGTTAACACTTCTCATTAATTCTAGATTTTTTTCATCATTAATTGTAAGTTGCGTAATGCCATAATGATCTCTTAAATCAACAAACATCACAGCTCCTAAATCTCTTATCGTTTGCACCCAGCCTGCAATTCTTACTTCTTTGCCAACATCAGTAATTCTAAGTTCGTGGCAATAGTGAGTTCTGTACTCGTTCATCTTTTTCCTCCTAAAAATATATTTTGGGACGATAACAAAATAATTCATACCTTTTGTTATATTTTTAAAATAACAAAAATCCCAAGGATAATTAAAATTACCCTTGGGACGAATATACCAAATGTATCGTGGTGCCACCCAATTTTATACTCTAAATGGCTATAACGGACCAACTTCCGGATATGCTTAAAACACATATCAACTCCAAAGTGTCTTCATATATAATCCGCCAGGCTATTTCCACCATCAAGCCCTCTCTTAGCACATCATAATATACTACTCCTCTTCTTCATCGTAATTATGATAACATAATACACCCAAAATAGCTAATTGTCAAGAAATATAAGATGTGGCATTTATAGATTATTCCATTCCAATTTGAATTAATTTATCAGCATATTCTGCCATAAAAATAGGTATATTTAATATTTTTCCGCTCTTATCTAAATTCCTTGCAGAAAATCTAACTGATATTTTATTTTCATTTACTTCATTAAATCTTGTTAAACTTATATTGTTAATATTTTCACTTGCTTTTACTTCTATTGGTATAATTTCATTTTTATGTTGTATAACAAAATCTATTTCATGTCTATCAAATGTATAATAATTTGGCTTGTTTTCAAAAGTAAACACTAACATATTTAATATAAAGTTCTCTGTTAGAGCTCCCTTAAACTCTTCAAATAATTTATTTCCTTCAATAACTATTTTAGAATCCAAATTTGCTTTTCTTCTTAATAGTCCAACATCAGACATGTATAATTTAAAGCTACTTAAGTCTGTATATGCATTTAATGGAAAATCTGGCTTTGTTACATTAAATATTTTGTGTA
>CAZRQF010000085.1:0-3828 GCA_964602275.1 uncultured Eubacteriales bacterium | reverse complement strand
GGCGCCTCCACCTAAAACCGTTAGTTTTCTAACGGTTTTTTATTATTTAAAAATAACTATTCTTAAATTTATGTCTTTTTATATAAAATTTCTATCTTAATTGCAAAAAGCACCAATTCATGGTGCTTTTATTTTAAAAGATTGCTATACTATTGTTACAGGTACTTCTTTGTTCTTTTTTACCTTATGTAAGTTCCATTCTTTGCCTTCAACACACCTTGCTACTAACATTGCCGAACTTGTATTACCCACAACATTTAACACAGTTGCCGGTGCATCTATTATTGTTGCGATTATTGCTAATATACCAATTGCAGATGTTGGAAAACCAAAAAGTGTTAATATTAGCATTTCTGATATTACTCCACCGCCAGTCGGCACTGCACTTATTAAAAAGCCTACTAGTATTGAAGCTCCTAGTATTGCAAGTATCATAGGTATGCTCATCATATCTCTTCCATACAAACAAAATAGAAATACTATTTTTAATACCGAGCCAATTAGTGACCCTTCTTTGTGAATATTTGTTCCAAATGGTATAACCATCTCTGCTATGTCATCTGTAACGCCAATTTTTTTCGCTGCAATTATATTAGATGGTATTGAAACACCGCTTGAGCATGTGCCAAGAGCAGTAAGTGATGGTGGTACAATGTTTTTCCAATAATCTTTGATAGCTTTTTTGCCACCCGCTATCCACGCTTGAATTGTATATATAACAAAATAATATAGTATTGCTAAAACAGTATACCCCACAAAAGCTCTAATATAGCCCGAAATCAAGCTTACTCCAAGCTCTGCGATTGTTGTTGCAAAGTAGCACCCAAGTCCAATCGGTGCATAATACATTATTATTGTTATCATTTTTGTTATTATTTCATTACCAGCTTCCAAAAACTTCACCATTGGCGTTGCTTTTTCTCCTACTAAAACAGCAGCAACACCAAAAATTACAGAGAATACTATTAGAGGCAATATACTGTTTTTTGATAATAGCTCAGAAAAATCGTTTACCGTTATTGACGAAACAAATTGTTCAAGTCCATTTAGTGTTGATACTTCTTCTGTATCTTCTAATATCATTTCATTTCTTAAAATTTCCATATCTTCATTACTAAGTGGCTTATATATGTATACTGAAATTAATCCAATTGTAACTGATACAACCGAAGTTATTGCAAAAACTATAAGTGTCCACTTCATTATTTTTCCAAGTCTTTTCGGATGCTTCATCTTTGCAATTGAACTACTTATGCTAAAAAAGATAAGTGGAACTATTGTCATAAAAATCAAGTTTATAAATAATGTTCCAAAAGGCTTTACTACCATTGCTTTTTCAGGGAACACAGTTCCCAAAATACCGCCAATAATAACTGCTACTACTAGCATAATCGTCTGGAAATAATTTTTTAATATTTTCATATTTTTCACTCCTTATTTACTTTGTAAAATGACTAACAGACAATTATGTGCGTTATTAAAGCCATAGTATTTTCGCCGTACATTTGTCTAGGCGACCTTTCACTTTTTCTTTTTTAGCCTCACTTCCTTTCTCTTTAAAAATATTATATGCAAAAAGCTTATATTTTTTTCTAAGAATTTTTATAAGCCTCTAGCCTATTTATTTTTACACCATCTTTTGAAAATTTTTCTTCATATTCTGTTTGCACATTATATATATTTTCGCTATGCAAATCACGAGTTACATTTTTTAATGTATATCCATATTCTTTTAGTGATTCCATTGAAAATTCAAACAAATCATTATTATCCGTCTTTTGAAAAATGACTTTTTCATCTTTAAATATTGTATCATATTTTTGTAAAAATTCTTTGCTTGTAAGTCTTCTCTTCGTGTGCCTTTTCTTTGGCCAAGGATCAGAAAAATTTAGATATATGCATGAAATTTCTTTATCGAAAACTTCTTCAATTTCATTTGCATCCATTTTTATTAATCTTAAATTTGATAGTTTTTCTTCTTTTTCAGCAAGTTTTTGTACAGCTCTCACTAAAACACTATCATACATTTCAATACCAATAAAATTTATATCAGGATACTTTTCTGCCATTCCTATAATAAAATTACCTTTTCCCATCCCAATTTCAATATGAATAGGATTACCATTTTGAAAAACATTACTCCAATCGCATTTATGATTTTTGTAATCTTTAATTATGTAATCTGAACTATTTACAACCTCGTCAGCACCCTTTACTTTCTTTAATCTCATATATTTTTACCTCTCTATTTCATTTATGTATCATTTATTACTTTATTGTGATTTTTTTGTTAATTTTGCCTAATTTCTAGACATACTGTAACTAGTATTATATAATATGAAAGCTGGTTATTCAAGCATAATACAGCAATAATATACTACATAGGAGGATTTTAATATGAAAAAGTTATCAATACTTTTAGCAATTGTTTTAGCATTATCATTTTCAGTAGTTTGTGCAACAGGTGCACCAACAGATGAAATCGTTGAAAATGTTGAAAATGAAAATAATGTTAGTGAAATTGAAGAACCAATCTCTGGTGAAATTTCAGATACTGACAATATAGTAAGTGATGATAACACAGATACAACTACTCCAGATAATGACAATGTATCAGAAACTGAAAATTCAGATGATATTACATCTGATATCATATTAGATGATACAGCAACAGAAAAATCAGGTGCAGGTTGGGGTATTGCATTATCATTAATTTTAATAGTTGCAATTGTTGTACTTGTTGCATTTTTACAAAAAGACTAAAAAAATAAAAACTGCCATTTAGGCAGTTTTTATTTTTATATATTTTCTAATATTTCTGTTACAACTCCAGAAGCCATCCAATATTTTGTCTTAACTTGTTTTGTTTGTCCAACTAATATTCTTATAAGTCCATTTGCCGTATATTCGCCATTTGATATTTTTCCATTCGTTTCAACTACAAGCTCAACATCAATTTTAGTAGGCATTTCCACTCTTGATATTGTTCCATTTTTACTTTCAAATAGCACTTTTGCAGGCTCAATTTTTATTTCTTTTATCTTTCCTATATTAGAACTAGAAACTTTATCAAAAATCTCATCGCCAACCTTTATCATTTCTCCTGATGTTTCTGATATGCCCTCTACTTTTATTATATAAGAAAAGTTATTTGCTTTTTCTCCCATGCTATCGCTAGAACTTTTAGATAGTAATTTAAATATTGCAAATATCACACAGCATATTATCAATGCTATTATTAAAATATCAAATAAATTTAACTTCCCGATTTTTATTTTATCCATACACGCACGCCCCCTATCTATCTATTTTAATAATATATCCGCTTCCAGCATATGAAGCACCTCTAAGGTATAATTCTTTTCCAACCTTTATATAGTAATTGTTTTCTGTTATCAAATCCGAAATTGCATCATATACATCTGTTTCAAGCGTTAATATAATAGTTTCTCTATCTGGAACTGTACTTTGCACATATGCATTATTATCATAATCTTGGATTATCTTTACATATTCTCCAGTGTTAAAATCTACAACCTTGCCTATATACACATTTGTTTCATTATCATATATTAAATCACCTTTTTTTATATATTCATTAGTTCCAACAGGCAAATTATCCATTTTTATTTGAAATTGCACAGTAGAATATGTGTTGCCCACACCTACTGTATTTGAGCCATACAAATACTTGTACACAAATACTAATGCAACAATTGCAATAAGTATTATTATCACATCAAAAATGCTTATCTTTCCAAACAATTTTTTATCTTTAATTATTTTCATTATCATTCACCAAACTTTCGTATACTTTTTCAATATTCT
>CAZRQF010000084.1:0-3928 GCA_964602275.1 uncultured Eubacteriales bacterium | reverse complement strand
GACCATACAAGAGTCCTAATGGAAAGGTTTATCAATATGGTTACATTGTAGACTTTGTGGATATTGAAGCCGAATACAATAATACACTTGATGCCTATATCAAAGAGCTTGAAGATGATATGGGTGGTGAAGATGGAGAGGGTGGATCTCTTTCCGGACTTGTTGTAGATAAAGAAAATATCAAAGCTAAATTTGATAAACTTGTATTAGAACTCAAGAGATTTATAAAACAAGATAACATTGAGCTTTTTGTTGATGATATACAATACTACAATAAAGAAGCATTGTATAAAATCAGAAAACTTTTAACATCGGTCAAAGAATGTTCTATTGAGTTTAAGCTTTCAAGAGCAGACGAATACTCAGCTTTGATTGATGATGATAGAGTCGAAAAATACAGAAAAGCTGTAAACGATAGAATCTCGTTTATTAACCTTCATTCAAGTCCTATCAATACCCTTGACATTATGAACAATGAAGAAGTAATCAAGGTTATTTACGAGTTTATCAAAACAAAGATATCTGTTCTTGATTTGAGCAAATTTATTCCAAATGACGAGAAATTTGACGACTTCAAAAAAGCAGTTGAAGATGTTCAAAATGAAGTCAAGAAGAACAAGAACAAGAAAGATATTAAAATTCAAAAATTGGACGAGCTATTGCAAAAGATATTTGAAAAACTTTCTGTAGCAGAGTTCGATAGTATCGATGAATTAACTGATGAGTTGAAGAAAGCATACGAAGAAGCAAAACGAATCAATGATGAAAATGACAGACTTGCAGAATTGTATGGTGGAAGTTACGCATTCGTAAAAACATTGAGTGATGCAGTTCTCGAAACAAAAATCGACAGATCAGATATTGAAAAATTACTTGTAACAGTCTACGAAAACATAAAAGATACAGTATATGATGATGTTCTTCTTATGCAAGGTAAAAAAGGATTTGTAGACTCTACAAAAGCATTGGTTACTAAAATTATTATCAAGAATGGATTGTATAAGACGGTAAAATCTGATTATGACGATATACTTGGTATGCTTTATGTTAACCTACTGAATTACAAAGAAACAATTTAAGGAGTGAATTACTATGGTAAATTACGCAGAATTAGAGCGAAATATAAAATCTATAATCGATGACTTAAAAGGATTATGTTCAACGAATGGTCTTTCTAATACAGCAGGAGAGGAAATCGTTGTAACATCAGTATTCCTTTACAAGTTCTTAAATGATAAGTTCATCGCCAATTTAAAAGCATTTGCTAAAGATATCGATGTTCCATATAAAGAGATTATCGAAAACGATGATTATATGGATGGCTTTTACGATTCATATCCTCAAGATGTTGCATTTTCTTATGAAGATACAATCGATTATTTGGTAGGAAGTCTTAACGAAAACGACTTTTATAAAAAGTTTGATGAAACACTTATAAGAATTTCTAACTACGAGAAGAATGATGCATTCAGTGTTGATACCGCAGAAGGAACTAAAAAGCCATTGTTCACTCCTCTTTCAAGTTATGTCGAACCTTCCAAAAGAAACGCATTTGCAAAAAGTATATTCTCTTACATAACAAGAGATAGATTTGACTTTGGCGGTGCATTTGAAGATAACTACGATTTCTTCTCAACTATCTTTGAATATTTAATTTCAGACTATAATACAGCAAGTGGTAAGTATGCAGAATACTTTACACCTCAAGCATTGTCAAAGGCAATTGCTCAAATTCTTGTTAGAATGTCACCTGTAGAAGATAGAATTTATGAGATTTACGATCCGAGTGCTGGTTCGGGTTCTCTTGTTCTTCATCTTGCTAACGAGTTAGGTGATGGTAAATTTGGTAACAAAGCTCGTGTTTATACACAAGATATCTCTCAAAAGTCATCAAGATTTTTAAGAACCAATATGTTACTCAATAGTTTGAAAGAATCTCTTGAGAATATCATTGAAGGTGATACTTTGGTTACGCCCGCTCATTTTAAGAAAAAAGGCGATAATACATCAGGATTAAAGCACTTTGACTATATAACATCTAACCCTCCGTTCAAGACTGACTTCTCATCAACAAGAGATACGATTGAAACAATGTGGGCAGCAACAGATAGATTCTTTGCTGGAGTTCCTACTATTCCTAATAAGAAAAAGGACTCTATGGCAATTTACTTGTTATTCATTCAACATATTTTATATTCATTAAAAGAAGGTGGAAAAGCAGCAATCGTTGTTCCTACAGGATTTATTACTGCACAAAGCGGAATTGAAAAGACTATCAGACAAAAGATAGTAGATAAGCATTGGTTAAAGGGCGTTATTTCCATGCCTTCAAACATCTTTGCTAATACTGGCACAAATGTATCTGTATTGTTCATTGATAAAACCAACCTTGATGGTGAAGTGTTGTTGATGGATGCTTTAAAGATGGGACATAAGGAAAAAATCAAAGACTTACAAAAGACTGTTTTAACTGAAGAAGAACTTCAAAAGATTGTCGATTTCTTTGTAAATCACACGATAGAAGATGACTTTACTGTTTCTGTTTCTTATGATGCAATAAAAGAAAAAAACTATTCACTTTCTGCAGGTCAATACTTCGATGTTAAGATTGAATATGTAGACATCACGCAGGAAGAATACGAAAAGATGATTGATGACTTCAATACTGACTTTGCTAAGTATGTAGAAGAAACAACTCAATTCCAAGAAGATATTAGCAAGATATTAAAGGAGTTGAAGATAAAATGATTTCTTTAAATTTGGGCAAGGATTTATATTTGAAGGGTAGAATTGGTTGGCGTGGTTTAAGTAAAAATGAGTACTTAGAGCATAGTGAATATCGAATAATTAATGCTACTGCTTTGATGGATGGTTTCGTTGATTGGGATAAATGTGGTTTTATATCTAAAGAAAGATATGATGAATCCAAAGAAATTTCACTTCGAGAAAACGATATATTAATATCAAAGGATGGAACGATAGGTAAAATTGGATATGTGAAAAATATGGTAGGACCATGTACTGTAGCGTCTGGAATTTTTGTTTTAAGAAATTTAGAAAAAAGCAATGTTAACTTTGATTATTTGTATCATATTTTGAAGAGTAGCATTTTTAAAGATTTTATTCATAGAAATAAAGCTCAAGGAAGTACTATTTCTCATTTATATCAAAGAGATCTAGAAGGATTTGAATTAGAATTACCTGAGCTTGATGAGCAGGCTAAAGTTGCAGGTATTTTAAATTCTATAGATAATCAAATTCAGAGAAATAATGATATGGTTCAAAAGTTACAATCTTTTAAACCAGCATTGAATTTCTCTAAAAACGGAGGAATGAGATATGCTAGTTAAGTTGGGTAATTTATGCGAAATCAAATCCTCAAAACGTATTTTTGAAAATGAATATGTTCCAGTTGGTATCCCTTTTATTAGAGGACAAGAAGTTTCCGATGGTACAATTTTTAATGGAAAAGATTATTCTTGTTTTATCAGCGAATCAAGATATAATGAATTAAAAGCAAGTTATGGAGTTCCAAAACAAGGAGATATTTTAATTACGGCAGTTGGTACTATTGGTAATCTTTGCTATATTGATAGAGAATTTAAATTCTACTATAAAGATGGTAATCTTCTTCAGTTCACAAACTTTAGTAAAGACATTGATCCAAGATATTTATTTTACTTTATGCATAGCGATTATTTCAAAATGCAACTAAATAATAATCTTATTGGAGCTGTACAAAAAGCTCTTACGATGGTTATGTTAAAGGAAATAGACGTTCCATTAATCGATATCAAAAAACAAAAAGAAATAGTGAAAATCTTATCTGCCATTGATAACCAAATTGAACGTAATAATGGTATGGTCAAAAAATTACAAGTTTTGGGCAAGGCGATTTTTGAACATTTTGCTATCAACTCAACAAATA
>CAZRQF010000083.1:0-4216 GCA_964602275.1 uncultured Eubacteriales bacterium | reverse complement strand
CACTTTCTTGGAATTTTTTTCCTACCCTTTCAAAATCCTCTTGGCAAATCGCCCCATTATTTCCTAAAAATGTGTTTATCATATATTCCGAGCGGTTAAATATAAGCTCATTTTCTTTTATTTTCTTCATATAGTTATATATATACGCTTCACACAAACTTAGTGTATTAAAATTTTTCGCTTCATGATTTAAGTAAATATCTATATCATTTATAATTATGCCATTAAAATTGTTTTTGATGGGATACTTCGCTTCCGAAGTACAAATAACAACTGAGTTTACCGGAACTGTAATTTTAGAAAGTGCCTCTTTATCAAAATCAATATTAATAACAAAATTTTCTCTTTTTAAAGTATGTTTTCCTTTATTAAGTAATTTTACGGATACGCCACTATAATGCATTAACTCATCTACTAATTTTTGAAACTTATATGCATTAGATGTAACTAAAGTCACATGCTTTACCATGTCGGATACATATTTTATCAAGTCCAAGTTATCAATACTATATTCATCTGCCAAAATTGCTACATTCATATTTTGAACTTCTAATTGCATTAATTTAGAAACTTCTCTAAGGACTTGCGGTATCAGCGTTTTATACATTCTTTTACCTGATATTATGTAATTATTATTCTCGTAAAGAATATTTTTAAATATTTCGTTTTTAGCTAATTCATTATTTAATACAACATTGCTTACCTTGTACTTCTTCAATATTTTCGCAATTTTTTTGCCATACTTTTGTGATGAATAAAGCGAAAATCTAGGCAAGTTTATCTTCACTTCTTCACACACTTCATCAACTGATATTTTGCCTAAAAATTTCTTTTTTTCATTAAAATCAATAATAGCATATGACATACAAAATCTCCTCCAATCTTGTACATCATATGCTACATATAAATTTTTATTCTAGTAATTTATAAATTTGCTAATATCTTTCCAAAAATTATCACTTTCATATCCAAGCATCCAGTATGCAGAGCCGCCTAAATCGTATTCTTCAATTAATGATAATTTTTGAGCTATTGACTCTTTTTCATCCATCCACATAACTGTATAATTGTTGCCATTAACATATTCATAATAGTATTGCTTATCCTCGTCAAGCCATGTTGTATTTTCAGAGTTAATATATTTATCTAAATACTTCATAGTTACAACGCTAGACGACACCACCTTGCCATTTTTAACTTGCCATTTTCTAGAATATAGCGGTATGCCTAAAACAACCTTATTGCTATCAATTCCATCTCTTTCAACCATTTTTTTAACATTGCTTTCAACCCAAGCGTACGAAGCAACACTACCTGCTTTTTTACTAGTAGCACCATATTGATCATATGCCATTAATATGATGTAATCTACAGCTTCAGAAAGTTCATATCTATTGTAACATAGCGACCATGTGTCACTACCATCAGGTACTGTTACATCAACAGAAATCTTGTAGCCATTTTTTCTTAATGTTGCAGAAATCTCTCTAACAAACTCTGAAAAAGCTTTAGCATCTTCTTTCTTCATTTCTTCAAAATCTATATTAATCCCATCTAATTTGTATTCGTCACATAGTTGTAGTAACTGATTTATCAAATTTTCACGAGCCACCATATCAGTAACCACTTGAGAAGTCTTTTCAATTCCCATTCTATCATTTTTAAGTACCGCCCAAATTTGATACCCTTCATCATGTGCCCACGAAATATAGCTTTCGTCAATTGTATTTTTTAAGTTTCCATCTGTATCTTTTAAATAAATCCAAGTTGGCGAAAGCACATCAATTTCTTCTAAGTTTGCCTCGCCTTGCCTATTTGGCGTGTAGCTTTCAGCATATTCCCAAACAAGATTTACCTTTTCTTGCTCTTTTGAAGTATTTTCAGAATAATTTTCTAAAATGTACCCATCTAAATCTTTTGCATTAACATATCCAAGCTTTCCATCTTCGGTTCTTGCCCATATCCATTCTTTTTCGGTTGAATACCTAAAAACATCAAGCTTTTCTCCAGCTTTTACTGTTGCAGTTTTTCTCGACCAAAAATTTTTTAATGCTCTCAAATTCAAATTTTTATCTTTTACAGTAATAGTCTGCATTTCTGGATTTTTATTTGTTATTATTATCTTCTCATTATTAATTATATCAATATTATACACTTCTTTTAATTCGCTAATTGGAACATAAAGAACATCAGATAGCAAAGTAGGTGCAACTTTCATTTTAGTAGTTTTCCCGTCTATCGTAATAGTATCTAAATCTTTTTTAAATTTGGCTACATGCTCTTCTGAAGTTGTTATATATGTATCATATTTTTCGTCATAATATAACCACTTATCAAAATATATATCAATTGTATCCAAAGAAAGCATAACTTCATCATCGAGCATCATAACAGGGTGCGGAATATCTTTTGTTATCTCTTTATCGTCAATAACAATTCTTATTTCACCTTTAGTATAAAAAGTAGTAACAGCATAATTTGGTGCTATAAAAAATATCGCACATGCAACAACTAAAAACAAACTTGCAACAAATAACCTCTTCATATTTTTCCCCTTTTGTACAAAATTTCACATATCTATATTATACAAAGCTTATATCAAAATCAAGTAAAAAAATAATAGAAATTTCTTTTATTTTGTAGAGTTATAATATATAATTAATTTGTAAGGTTATTATCTAAGAAAGGAGAAAATGTAATGGAAATTTATATCGGATGGCTAATTCTAGCGGGCATATTGCTAATATTAGAATTTGTTACGGAAGGATTTCTCATCTGCTGGTTCGGCGTTGGTGCACTTGCAGCAATGGTTGTTAGTTTCTTTGCTGCTGAAAATTACTTATTGCAAATAATAACATTCTTTGTAGTATCTGCAATTTTAGTTTTATGCACAAGAAAATTCACAAGCAAATTTGAGCCACACACCACCAATACTTCAAATGTCTACTCTATTCTTGGAAAAGAAGCAATTGTTACAACCGAAATTGATAACGCTTCTGGTAAAGGACAAATTAAAATAGACGGAGATATTTGGTCAGCAAAATCTGAATCTGGTGAAAATATTTCAGCAAATTCAAAAGTAGAAATTTTACGAATTGAAGGCGTAAAAGTAATAGTAAAAGTAAAATAAAAATAGGAGGTTTTTATTATGACAGCATTTTTTATCATACTTATAATTATCATTGCAATTATTGCATTTAAATCATTCAGAATAGTAAGTGAATCACAAGTAATTGTTGTAGAAAGATTAGGTAGATTTTCTGATGTATATACAGCAGGTTTACATGTGTTAGTTCCTTTTTTAGACACAGTAAGAGCAACAGTTAGCTTAAAAGAAAATACAATGGATGTTCCACCACAAGGCGTTATCACAAAAGATAATGTTACAATCACTATTGACACAGTTGTGTTCTATCAAATTACAGATGCTAAAAAGGCAGTTTATGAAATCGAAGATTTAAGATCAAGTATCCGTTACTTAGCTACTACAACAATTCGTGACATCGTTGGTAAAATGGATTTAGATAGCACATTTAGTTCAAGAGAAGAAATAAATGTTCAACTTCGTGAAATACTTGATGTAGCAACAGATAAATGGGGCTGTAAAGTAAATCGTGTTGAAATAAAAGACATCAATCCACCAAAGGATATTAGAGATGCCATGGAAAAACAAATGAATGCAGAAAGAACAAAGCGTTCTTCTATCCTTCTTGCAGAAGGTGAAAAAGAATCAGCAATTAGAATTGCCGAAGGTCAAAAAGAAGCTAGAATACTTGATGCAGAAGCTGAAAAAGAAACAAACATTAGAAGAGCTGAAGGTATCAGACAAGCAAAAATATTAGAAGCAACTGGTGAAGCTGAAGCCATCGAAAGAATTGCAGAAGCTAAATCAAAAGAAATTGAAGTTGTATATGGTGCAATTAAAAATTCACAACCTGATGATAGATTAGTAGCAATAAAAACACTTGAAGCACTTGAAAAAGTTGCAGACGGAAGTGCAAATAAAGTATTCATTCCATTTGATGCAACAAAAGCATTAGCTGGACTAGGTTCTTTAAAAGAAATAACAAAAGAATAAAAATTTATAACATAAAAGGCGGAGCATTAAAGCTTCGCCAGAATATTGCCAAAGTCCATGATTTTTTCATGGACTTTGCTATTTTTTAAGAAAAATTTAACAAATTTATATTTTTTGTAATTGCTTAAAATTTATAAT
>CAZRQF010000082.1:0-4335 GCA_964602275.1 uncultured Eubacteriales bacterium | reverse complement strand
TTTTGGAGCCAGTGATCTGAGTCGAACAGACGACCTACTGATTACAAGTCAGTTGCTCTACCAACTGAGCTACACTGGCATATTGGTGACCCGTAGGAGAGTCGAACTCCTCACTCCGCCGTGAAAGGGCGATGTCTTAACCGATTGACCAACGGGCCTTAGATGGTGAGCCATCCGCGATTCGAACGCGGGACAACTTGATTAAAAGTCAAGTGCTCTGCCAACTGAGCTAATGGCCCTTGAAGCAGTCACCAACAACTGCTTTTATATATTACAACAATTTCTGTCACATGTCAACACTTTTTTTATTTTTTTATTTATTTTCTTCGTTTAGTCTTTTTACTAGTTCGTCAACATCTATTCCATGAACTGCACAAGCCTCTTCTAATGACTCTCCAGAAGAGGCTGGGCAACCTATACAATGCATACCTGCTTCTAGTAAAACTTTTGCTAAATCAGAATTAATTTCTAAAACTTCTCTTATAAGTGTGTCCTTAGTTATCATATTATTCACCCCCACAATTACATTAATATTACTTTACTAATTTTATTTTATAAAGTCAAGGCTTTTAGATAGTTTATTTACATGTCGAATTTTGTCGAACGCTTTTTATGCATTTTTAAAAGAAAATACTAGACAAGAAATTTTTAAATGCTATAATGTCGGTGAAGGTGGTGATTACTTTGAATTTATCACGCTATTACCTTTGTTTATTTTCATTAGCAATTTTGTTTTCTTTACTTTTAAAATTCTTATTACCTTTTCAAGCGATTTTAAAATTGTTTTTCTATGCATTTATTATTCATTTAGTTTTTGCATGTTACATCGTGTATTCATTCTTTGAGTTTTATATTATGAAAGAAAAACAAGGTTCTAAACTGACTTTAAGCAAAGATAAAATCTTTTTCTAATAGAGGTGATGCCTAATTAATAATTTTAATTTCAACTACAAAAGCAAAATTTGCTTTATCTTAGTTTCTTGTATAGCATGTGTTCTATTTAACATCTTACTGTTTTATCAAGTCTTTACTAGTAGTCATGTGACGCTCATATTTGACGATTTTTCTTTAAATCTTGATTCAAATTTGCTGTATTTTATCAAACTATTTTACATCATAAGTGCTATTGTTTCTTATTTTTATCTTTTCTATACTTTTCCAAAACATTTATTTAACAAAAACTTCTCTACATTAGATGAAAATATCGATACCGCTCCAGATGCTTTAAAATTAACTGTCGGGCATAGCACAGATAATGATTTACCCGTCATAATTCCCGAAAGAGGCCTTTATCAAAACATTTTAATAACTGGCACAATCGGCACTGGCAAAACTTCTTCTGCCATGTACCCTTTTACAAAACAATTATTAGAGAAAAATATTGGTATGCTAATTTTAGATGTGAAAGGTAACTTCCATTCAAAAGTTCTCGAGTTAAACAAACTATTTAAACGAAAAATTTATGTAATAGAACTAAACGGAAAATACACATACAATCCACTAGACAAGCCTAATTTAAAAGCTTCTGTGCTTGCTAATCGCCTAAAAACTATTCTTACTCTTTTTTCAAATCAAAATACTTCAGATACTTATTGGCTAGATAAAGTAGAAACTTATTTAACCGAAGCTATTAAACTATGCCGAATTTATAATGACAACTATGTTACTTTTATAGAGCTTCATAAGCTTTTAAATTCTCAAAAATATTTAGAAGAAAAATTTTTAGTTGCAAAAGAATTATTTTTAAAAGGTTCTCTTTCACATTCTCAAATTTATGATTTAAGTTCTTGTCTTGAGTTTTTTCAAAACGAATATAATGCACTAGATAGTAGAGTTTTATCTATAATAAAATCTGAAATTACTCGAATAACACAAATTTTTGTAAGTGATTTTGAGGTTTCAAAAACATTTTGTCCACCCAAAGGTAAAAACACTTTTAAAGGTTTTGAAAACTTTAAAGACGAAATTGTCGTACTAAATATGAATGTGGCAGAATATCGTAATCTATCTAAAATTATTGCAACATATTTAAAGTTAGATTTTCAATCTGAAGTTTTAATGCGTATTTCAAAAGGAACTACATTGCCTTTGGCATTTTTATGCGATGAATATCACGAATACGCTACCGAAAACGATGCCGATTTCTTTTCGCAAAGCAGAGAAGCAAAATGTATAAACATTGTATCTACTCAAAGCTACACTTCCCTTTTGAATTGTGTTCATAATCAAAATGCAGCAAAAGTAATTATTCAAAGTCTAGTAAATAAAATTTGGTTCAGGACTGACGATATGTTTACCATTGAGGAAGCGCAAAAGCAACTTGGAAAAGAAGATAAGACTAAGATAAGCCATAGCATTTCTGAAAATGCTAAAGAAACAAAATATAGTTATTTGCTAAAAACTTTTAAGTCAGATGGTTCTAATCTTTCTGAAAGCATTAGCACACAAATCTATCATGATTTTATTTTTGATTTCAACACATTCTCACGAGATTTAAAAACATTTCACGCAATTTGTTTTATTTCAACTGGTTCACAAATTTTACCACCACAAATGGTAAAACTTTCTCCGCTTCATATAACATATAATTTAATTTAAGTTTTTTGGAAGTACTAATAATGTGGTCACCTTTTCTTTAGTTTTTTTGTAATGTTTTAAAAATATATTATTGCAATTACCCCCACTATTAGTACTGTAAGGAACAGGCCACATTATTAGTACTTCCAAATAGAAAGGATTTTTTATGAAAAAAATATTTATTTTTAGTTTAACATTTTTATTATTATTTAGCAGTATTTCATATGGTGCAAATGATCCAAAGCTTATAAAAACTATTAATAACGGTTTAACAAAAATTAAAGATTGGATTATTAAAATCTCTACACCTGCTGCTGCAGTTGCCATTGGTACTGGCGTTTTGATGAAAAAATTTAGTTTTGGTGACGAAGACAGAATTGTTGCTGGCAAAAGGCTAATAAAAAGCACCTTATTTTCATACGCTTTTATACTATGTATTGATTTAGTTTTAAGTCTTATTCAGTCACTCGCTAGTGCTTAAAGGAGGCCTTTATGGACGCTATAAGTGAAAACATAATTAATGAAATTGATATTGGTGCAATTATAGTAGACACTATCAACTCGCTTTGCCAATCCTTATTTTCTTCTATTGATAATGCTATTTTTCCGCTATTAGACGATTTGATTTTTATATCTCCTAAGATTGTAGAAACAGATTACTTGGAAAGAATATTAGGTACTAATACCAATATGGGGCTACTTCTTTTAGCAAATTCACTTATTCTCGCTTTCATACTTTATTACGCTGTTAGAAGATTTATTGCGTTTTATTCAGGAAATGAAGTTGAGTCGCCATATGTTTTTATTATAAAAGGAATTTTTGTTACTATTTTGATGAATTTTTCCCTTTCTCTTTGCACGCTAGCAATTTCTTTTACATACGAAATAACAACTTTCATTTCCTCGCTTGGAGCAAATATATTTAATACCGAAATTTCTTTCTCTTCACTTATAAATATGCTTAGTTCTTCTTTTTCATCAGAGTTTAATATTTTTTCTCTAGATGGGATTCTTAGTGGAATGCTCTCCATCTCATCTTTTTCACTAATAATTAGTTTCGCCATACGATATATTTTAATAAAAATTTTAATTCTTTCATCTCCATTTGCTTTCTTATGTCTACTCAATAAAACAACTGTCGGATTTTTTCATAGTTGGTATAAAAGCTTACTTTCTCTTTTGCTAATACAAGTACTTATTGCATTAATTATTTTATTACCATACGCACTCATTAAAGATTCGTCTTCGCAAATTATAAATAAAATTCTCATAATAGGTGCAATAAATGCTTTACTAAACTCAGGACAATATGTAAAAGAATTTATGAGTGGAACCGGAATTAGTACAAATTTTCAAAGCCGGTATTTCCGGAATAAAATCTATGTTTGTGAGGTAAATAATATGGTTAAATACATTTTCCCACTAAATTACAAATATTCCGAAAAGCTATTGGGGATTATAGAGTACAAAGTTTTATTACCTTTAAGCATATATGGTGCTATTTTATTACTAATTTTATCTCGCTTTAATATAAGTATTTTCCTTGGTTTTAGCATCTTTATTATCTTATTTTTTCCTCCTCTATTACTTTCAATAAACACTATAAATGGCGAAACGATTTTTTCTTTTTTATTTGCAGTAGTTACCTTTGAAAAAAAATCAAAAGTTTATTTGTACAAAAAGGATTGCAAAAACCCCTAAAAAACGATATTATTTGTAGACGGGGGGAAGAAAAATGATTTTTGAACAGAATCCATC
>CAZRQF010000081.1:0-4369 GCA_964602275.1 uncultured Eubacteriales bacterium | reverse complement strand
GGAATTACTTTAGGATCGACTGCAATTGCTTTCATATTTGTACCAGGTATTATTTTTAAGCCTGATGCAGTAACGCCATATTGTGGATGTGTTTCCGATTTTCCACAACATTTTTTGCAAAGACAATATGCTGTCGCTTTTACTTCTATCACTTCTTTATATTCTGTTGGTGGTACACTTTCAATAGTTTCGTTATTTACTTCTTCTTTTTTCTCATTTTTTTCTATTTCTTTTTCTTCTTCTTTTGTACTAACAATTTCTTCATTTACTATTTCTTTCTTGTCCAAATATTCTGTTTGCTTATATTGCACATAATCTTCTTCTAGATTATCTACAATATCCTCTTCATACTGATTTTCAAAAGTTACACTAGCTACTACTTCTACATCTTCTTTTTTAGATAATTTTGTATCTAGTACTCCTCCTAAAAAAACAACCATTACTGCTAAACTTACATCCAATATTTGATTTATAATCATACTGGACTCACTTTTCTTACTCATTTTCTTCCTCCTACTTACTACTAGCTTATGAAAAACATCCATTTTTCGACATTTTTTCATAAGCGAAGCTTTTCTATTCTACTATTATTTATATAGCTTGTCAAACTTTTTATTCGTTTATTCCAAATTTTGTTAATTATTCCAATATAATTAATACATATATATTTATTTCATGCAAAAAATACTAATAGTTCTATAAAAAATTATTGGAGGTAATATATATGAAAAAAAGAATTTTAGCATATTTTATGCTTTTAACATTAGTTTCTATATTCGCTTTCAATTTAGTCTCAGCTACTCAAACTGATGTGCTAGTTGAAAACGAAGATAACGATGGAGCAGTTACTTTGCCAGATGGTAATCCTGATAATCCTGGAGATGTCAATCCTGATAACCCAGACGAAGAGGAAACAAACACCGCAAAGGCCGAAAATATTCCACTTACTATGGATAAAAACACTATTTTAACCGCTAATTTGCAAGGCTCTTCTACATTAGAAAGTCCAACTTTAAAATATATTATCGTAGAGCAGCCTACAAATGGCACACTTGTTCATTCAGATGAAACTTCGGCAGACTTCACTTACACACCAAATTTAGATTATGTGGGTACTGATACTTTCACATACAAGGTAAATGACGGAACTAGCGACTCAAACATAGCAACCGTTACAATAACTATAAGTGAAGTAACTGGCGATATAATTCCATTTTATTATATAGATATGCAAGAGCACTGGGCAAATTACTCTGCTTCACAACTTGCTGCTAAAGGTGTAATTATAGGAGAAGAAATAGGTCAAAGATATTATTTTTATCCGGACCGTGAAATGACGAGAGCTGATTTTATACTATTTTTACTTGCTGTAACTGAAAGTAACGAGGATGCACAAGCAAGCACTCCCGATGTCACTTTTGCAGATGCAAAAGACACCCCTGAATGGCTAATTGAAGCTGCAAAGCTTGCTTACTCAAAAGGAATTATAAAAGGTTCTGCTGACGGAAATTTAGTTTATTTAAAGCCTTATAGCATTCTTACCAAGAAAGAAGCAGCAGTAATGATAGACAATGTTTTAAAGCTTACTAATTCAACAGATGATTTAAAATATGCTGATGCATCTAGCATACCATCATGGGCGTTGCAATCTATAAAAAATCTTTCAGCCTACAAAATAATTCAAGGAAATAATGAAAATGAATTTAGGCCAAATAAAACTTTGACGAGAGCTGAAGCAATTGAGCTAACCTACAAACTAGTAAAACAACTCGAAGCAAATTCTATGGAAGATATAAAATAAGACAAAAAAAGCTGGCATATCGCCAGCTTATAATTTTTATTTACATCTCATTTAGCATTTTTTCAACAAAATATTTTGCCGTATCTATGAAAGTTTCCATACTATCAAAAAAATCGCCATAATCACTATAATATACAATGAAACCCGCACTCTCGCCTGCTTTATATAATCTTCTAACAATTTGTGCTGAATAATAAAGATTATCATTTTCAAAAATAGCAATCATTTCATTTCTATCTTTTTTTCTGTCGCCATCTAACTTTTTTAACTCTTCACTGATTTTTCTTTTTTCATACGAAATAGTTTCATCAGGCTTTATCTCTATAACTGTATTTTCATTATCCGTTATTAGCAATGTAGCTCCACTTAACTTTTGTGACATTTTTAAAAATTCCAACGCTTGTGGTGTTATCTCCATATAAAACTCCCTCTTTCTACGCATATTATATATCAGAGCAATCCAAAAATCAACCATGCGTGGTTAATAACTTCATGTAGTTAGTTGATATAATTTTTCTACTAGACAAATTTATAACAAAGCGAGGTGTCGTATGAAATTAAATGAAGCTATTTCTCAGAGAATATTTCAATATATAAAAGAACAAAACTTAAGCGTAAATAAACTTGCGACAATGTCTTTGTTAA
Source organism: uncultured Eubacteriales bacterium (assembly GCA_964602275.1). Taxonomy (GTDB): domain Bacteria; phylum Bacillota; class Clostridia; order TANB77; family UBA1234; genus RGIG6291. The sequence continues at coordinate 1,923 of CAZRQF010000081.1, read as the reverse complement.
CACAATCAACTTTAAACAATATCGTTAACAACCACACAAAAGATATAAAACTTCTAACATTGATTAAAATTTGTGACGGATTAAATATTTCTCTATCTGAGTTCTTTGATTCAGATATATTTACAAATATAGATATATATTATTAATTATAATATCCCATCATTTTTAAAAAATACAATATTTTGAATACTTTAAGGCGAATTATTTTCGCCTTTTTTTATTTGATTTGATGAAAAAATAGGTTCAAATCGTTTAATTACTCACAAATAAAAAATACACAAATTTTCATATTATATCGTTTGTATCTATTAAATTTGTGAAGTTTGCTTTGTATAGTAGTGCTAAAAATGTGAAAAGTGTCACTTGCTATGATACTAAAAATGTGAAACTTGTTTGACATATATTAATAATTATTATATAATAAACTTACTGGAGGTTATTATATGGAAAGAAAAATATATCAAGAATTAATCAACTGGAAAAATACTGGTATGAAAAAACCTTTAATGGTAATTGGAGCAAGGCAAATTGGAAAAACATACACTATAAATGAGTTTTGCAAAAATGAATTTGAAAAGTATATATATATAAATCTTTTTGAGCATTTAGAAATTGTAGAAATATTTAAAGAAAAAATTAATACTGAGGAAAAATATAAAAAAATGAAAGCATATTTGGGTACTGATATTGATGTTGAAAATACAATTATATTTTTTGATGAAATTCAAGAATCTGAAGAATTAATAAGTGCTCTTAAATTTTTTAATGAAAGAGAAGAAAATTTTAAAATAATCTGTGCAGGAAGCTTATTAGGCGTAAAATTAAAAAGAATGCATGCTTCTTTTCCAGTTGGAAAAGTAAAAATGTTGACTATGTATCCAATGGATTTTGAAGAATTTTTAATTGCAAATGGAAATTCTAATCTTATTAATGAAATAAACATCTGCTATTCTAATAATACACCGATGGTTTCTGCGTTGCACAATATGGCTTTAAATTTATATAGATTATATTTATGTGTTGGTGGTATGCCCGAAGCAGTCAAAAATTTGTTAAATAACAATAGAGATATCGTCAAATTTGATAAAAGCATACTAGAAGATATATATATATCATATCTAAATGACATGAATAAATATGTTACTAATAAATTTGAGGCAAGTAAAATTGAAAGTATTTACAAATCTATCCCATCTCAGTTAGGCAATCAAAGTAATAAATTTCAATACGGTAAAATATCGCAAAATGCTAGAAAAAGAGATTATGAAACTTCTTTGAATTGGCTTCTTTCGAGTACAATGATACATAAAAGTACTATCTTAAACAAAGTAGAAATCCCCCCTTTAGCATTTATTTTAAGTGACCATTTCAAACTTTACTTAAGTGATGTAGGAATTTTAGTAAATATATTACAGGTAAAGTATAGCGATATTATACTAGATAATCTTTTACAGTATAAAGGAATTATTGCAGAAAATTATGTAGCAACGCAATTAATAGCAAACAATATTCCATTAATTTATTGGGAATCTGGCAACCAAGCCGAAATTGATTTTATTTTATATAATAATGATGGGCTTATCCCAGTTGAAGTCAAAGCAAATGATAATATTAGAAGTCAAAGTCTAAACATTTATATGAAGAGATATACTCCTAAATATGCAATTAGAATTTCAACAAAGAACTTTGGGTTTTCTAACGGTATAAAATCAGTTCCTCTATACGCAACATTTTGTATAAAATAAATATATAAAAAATTTTAATTACAAACAAAAAAATGCTACATATCTCTATGTAGCATTGTGGCGGAGACAGAGGGATTCGCCATCTGCTTCGCATCTTAGACCTCCTTCGCAAAGCTCAGTCAGTCAACTCACTAAAAAAGCTCCACTGGAGCTTTTTCTTTACGCTCGTTGCCCTCTC
>CAZRQF010000080.1:0-4409 GCA_964602275.1 uncultured Eubacteriales bacterium | reverse complement strand
CTTTGCGACGAAAATTAATTTATGAAAAGCTTCAAACTCCCAGTAAATACTGGGAGTTTACTTTTTATGTATCTAATGTTAAAATATACCTTAGTTATTGGAGGAATGTTTATGTTAAAATTTTTTAAACTACTTTTTAGTAGAGCTATGATTATTTCTTTACTTATCATAGTACAAATTTGTTTTTTCATATTAATTGCTACAAGATTAGTTGAATATTCAATTTATATAAATGCTGTATTTTATACAATAAGTGCGTTCATGGTTATTTATATTTTGTCGCTACATTCTGGCAAGCTCAATGTAAAGTTGCCATGGATTGTGCTTATATTGCTTTTTCCTATATTTGGCACTCTATCTTATTCTCTTTTTAGCGAACAAAATTTTAGAAAAAAGATATTAAAAAACTTAGAAAACCAAGCGTGTCATCCAGAAGACTTTGCAAAACAAAATGATGCTGTAAATAATGCTTTACTAAGCGACAATAAAAGAATGTTCCAACAATCAAATTATATGTTTTCTTCAAATAGTTTGCCACCATTTATTAATACTAGTACAACATATTTTTCCATTGGCGAAGCATATTATGAAGAATTGTTAAATCAATTAAACCACGCAGAAAAATTTATTTTTATTGAATCTTTTATTATTTCTAAAGGCAAAATGTGGGACTCTATATTAGAAATCTTGAAAGATAAAGTAGCTCAAGGCGTTGAGGTAAGGCTTATCTACGACGACTGGGGAAATATTTTGAACTTACCGTATAACTATCATAAAGAGTTAGAAAAACTAGGAATTAAATGTGTTGTCTTTAATCCATTTTTACCCGTAGTATCAATTCGCCATAATAATAGAGATCATAAGAAGATAATTGTTATTGACGGAAAGATTGGCTTTACTGGCGGAATAAATATTGCTGATGAATACATCAACGAAAAAGAGAGATTTGGCCATTGGAAAGATAGTGGAATTATGTTAGAAGGTGAAGCTGTAAGAAGTTTAGCCTTTATGTTTCTTGAAACATGGCATTGCTATAAAGGCAAAGCAGAGGATTGCAGTAAATATCTATGCGATACTAACTGTGCTACTGATGGTTTTGTGCAACCTTATGTAGACTCTCCGGCAGACGGCGAACTAATAGCACGAAATGTATATATAAATATATTAAACGATGCAACAGACTATGTGTACATTACTACACCATATTTAATAATGGACCCAGAGTTAACAAACTCTATAATATCTGCAGCTAAGCGTGGTGTGAATATCAAAATTATAACGCCTCACATTCCAGATAAATGGTATGTACATTTAGTTACTCAGTCACATTATTGGCAGCTTATAAAATCAGGTGTTGAAATATATGAATATGCCCCTGGCTTTATACACGCTAAAAATGTAATTTGCGATGATATTGTTGCAACCGTCGGAACAGTAAATTTTGATTATAGAAGCTTATACCATAATTATGAATGCGGTGTTTGGATGTATAAAACCTCTTCTATCTCAAAAATGAAAGAAGATTTTAATGAAACATTACAAAAATCATTAAGAATAAAAAAAGAAGATTTAGAAAAAACAAACATATTTAAGCTAATACTTTCAAGCATACTAAAATTCTTTTCTCCACTTTTCTAGTTTAAAAATTTTCGAATATAAAAACGGCGTACTATACAAAAAGTACTCCGTTTTCATTTTTATATGGTTTTACATTTTCTATGCCGACTTCTTTTTTTGCCTTTCTTATCACTTTTATGTAGTTTGTTGTATGCCCTTCAGTTTCATTTTCAAACAATACTTCAATTTCTTTGCCTACATACTGCTTAGCAAACTCATTTTCATATTTATCCGAAAGCTCTAATAGCATATTGCTTCTTTCTTCTTTGATATTACCATCTACTTGATTTTTAAAAGTTGCTGCTGGTGTACCTTTTCTTGGCGAATATTTGAAGATATGCATTTTGGAGAATTGTATCTTCTTTAAAAATTCATATGTCTTTTCAAATTCTTCTTCTGTTTCACCTGGAAAGCCAACAATAACATCAGTAGTTAAAGCAACTTCTTTTATTTCTCTTCGTAATAAATTTACAATGTTTTCAAATTGGTCTGTCTTATATCTTCTATTCATTCGCTTAAGTGTATCGTCACAACCGCTTTGCAGTGATAAATGAAAATGATTACAAACTTTTTTTAAGTTCTTTAATCTAGCAACAAATTCTTCTGTAATTATTAATGGTTCTAACGAACCTAACCTTATTCTTGATATACCATCAATTTTATCTATTCTTTCAAGCAAATCAATCAGTCTAAAATCTTCTGAAATATCTTTACCATAAGAAGAAATGTGAATACCCGTAATTACAATTTCTTTCACTCCTGTTTGGGCTATTCTTTCTATTTCAGAAATAATATCATCAGCAGCTCTGCTTCTAACAGGACCTCTCGCATATGGGATTATGCAATATGTGCAGTATCTATCACATCCATCTTGAATTTTAATTTCTGCTCTCATATGATTTGTATATGCCGTTGCTTCCCAATTTATATATTCTTTTATCGCCATAACATCATGCACATTATCAACCTTGTTATTATTAAAGTTTTCCACAAGATGCACAATATCACGCTTTTCATTTGTTCCAACTATTATATCTATATCTTTTAATTTTTTTAACTCTTCTTTTGCAATTTGTGCGTAGCAACCTGCCACACATAAAATAGCATTTGGATTTATAGTTTTTACTCGTCTAATCATTTGCCTAGATTTTCTATCGCTCATATTAGTAACCGTGCATGTATTTACAACATAGACATCTGCTATGTCTTCAAAATCTACTATATCGTATCCTTCATTTCTAAACATATCCATCATAGCATTTGTTTCATATTGATTTACTTTACAACCCAATGTATAAAACGCAACTTTTTTCATAAAATTTACTCTCCTACTTTTAAAGTAATTACTCCTAATTCTGGTCTATTAAATAATCTAAAACCTGTAAGCCCTCTGCCTAAGCCTCTACTTACAACCATTTTAGAGTTTTCATTTGTATATACTCCCTCACTATATTTAGGGAAAAGGGTTCTTTCTGGTGCAAAAACCGCCCCCACGAAAGGAAGCCTAATCATACCGCCATGAACATGACCCGTCAAAATTAAATCAGCTCCCCAATTTGCATATGTGTTAAAATCTTTTGGATTATGAGTAAGTAAGATATTAAAAGCATCACTTGCTTTACCTAATATTTTTTCCATACTCTCAACTTGAAATTCCTCGCCAAAATAATATTTAGAATTATACCACATACCATAAATGTTAATTTTTTGACCATTTTTTTCTAAAGTGATTTTTTCATTATCGAGTATCTTCACGCCGCAATCATTTAAAGCACTTTTTATTTTGCCATAATCTTCATTACTTAAAGCCATCTCATGGTTACCAACAATGTAATATATCTCATATCTATCAGAAATCTTTTTTATAAAATCTAAAAATATACTAAAATCTGTATCAGTCGCATTAACCATATCACCCGTTATCATAATATAATCTGGATTTATATCATCTATATTTTTTACCAATGCTGTATTATCTAACCCAAACAATTTACTGTGTAAATCGGAAACATGCAATATAACCGCTCCATCAAATTCTTTTGGTAAATTATCGAAACACATTTCATAATTTGAAACTTCAATCACATTATTATCGATATATAGTTGAATTACAAAAATTAATATGCAAACTAAAATAAGATTAAACCTGAATCTTTTTTTCAAAGTTATCCCTTCCCCATATAAATGTTTTAACTTACAATTTGCTATTTTATCAAAAAAACTACATTAGTGCAAGCATTAGGCGTATAACCTAAAAAAGGAGTACCCAATATAGGATACTCCTTTGACATTTTGTTTATTCTAGTTACAAAAGTAACTAGCAAAGTTTATAGTTTGTATACTTCATCATACATAGGAATGAAAATTTCTGCTCGAACTTCTTCTTGCATTTTGCTCTTTACATTTTCTTTTTCTTCAAGCGGAGCATGATTCAAGAAAATGCCTTTAGCATTCGGATACATGTTTACAAAGTTCATCATTTCCTGGTAGTAACCATGAGATGAAAAACCATGGAAACGAACTGTATCGCAATGCTTTACATATCGGTCGCCATTTACTTCGATAATTTTGCCCTTTTCTCCAATATGAAGTTTATTACTCGGAGATTCTTCCGGCAAATATCCCGCAAATGCAAAGACCGAACTTTCATCTTGAATATGTGTCCTGAAGTAATCAAGAATTCTGCCACCGTAGCCCATGCAAGAAGTAACCAATACTACCTTTGGGGTAGTATCCTTAACCAATTCCATATGAGATTTGTAGAATGTAGAAAACTTTACATGCCTACAATC
>CAZRQF010000079.1:0-4458 GCA_964602275.1 uncultured Eubacteriales bacterium | reverse complement strand
TTTATATTGATTAAAAGTTTTGCTTTGTTTATAATAAAAATATAAACTGAAATTTTTGGGGAGATAGCCATATGTTTGAAAAAGAAAGAAAATTTGATAAAGTTTATGAAAATATAATAAAAGAAAGTGCAGAAGAAATTGAAAAAATAAGAACAAAAGCAAAGAGAAAAATATGGGCTACTAGGTTTCGTGTGTGTTTGGAAATTTTGGTTATTATATTTGCGGTTTTTATATTTTGGCTTACCGCTGACGACATTTTGGCAGATATTCAGTCTGTAAGAAGAGTTTCAATGGAGTTGATAATTGTACTTAAGATAATTCAAATGTTGATAGTAGTAGCATATCCTGGAAGCATAATATTAGGTATTTATTATATTTATAAAACGATAATAAAATATGAAGATGCAATTCCATTAATAAGAAAAAAGTATGCCCAAATTTATAAAGAGCTAGTAATAGAACCTATGTTAAAGTCGCTTGATGCTAATATAACATATGATAGCGACGGGCGCTTGCCATCTGGAATTTATGAAGAATCTGAGTTTGGAGATTATCTAGTATTTGCAGAGGATGTAATGTATGGAAGTTTGAAAAAAGATTGTAAGTTTATTATTGCAGATATTGCTACTATAAGTGATGAAAATGTCGGAATTAAATATGATACTATGTTGAGTCAGGCTTCAGATTATGCATCATATCTTAGCGAGCCTAAAAATAAAAAAGAAAGAGTGAATCCACAAAGGCAAGATTTTTTTGAAGGTGTTTTTGTAAGATTTGAATTGCCAAAAGCGTTCGAGACGGAGTTGTATTTGCGAAAAGATGCAAATGATAAAGGCTTGTTTAATAAGACGATAGGCGTTATAAAGCCTTTTGAAAATTTTAGAGTGCCATTAGACTATTCAAATTTTGAAAAGTTATTTGATGTGTACGCTTATGATAAGGTGAAGGCTACACAAATTTTTACAACGGATGTTATGTACGAATTAGTAAATTTTTATAACGAAATGAAAATAGAATATGAAATTACAATTAAAGAAAATTTTGTATATCTTAGATTTTGGAATAGTGGAGCTTTTGAGCCACCAGCAATGACCAACTTTTCTTTAGACAAAGATACATTATATAGCTATTATGAATTGCTTAATTTTGTTTTTGAGCTAATAAATAAGCTATTAAAAATTATTTCGGAAAATTCAATATAATTTAAAAATACCTTTAAAGTATAAGCTTAAAAGGTATTTTTTTTATATTTGCTTGACGAATGGACGGTCAGAATTGTTAGTTTATCTAGTAATAACAAGATATATCTGTTAGACTTATAGTGAAATATTTTTTAGGGGGACGAAAATGGGAAAATACAATTTGAAATTTAAAGATTTAAAAGAAATGTTGAATATAACTAAGCCTATGTTTGCAAATAGGGTGGCATATAAAGTGAAAATTTCTAAAGGCGAGTATAAAATTGTTACTCATGAAGAAGTAAGAAATATGATTGATGCTCTTGGAACAGCGTTAATTGATTTAGGTTTAAAGGATAAGAGAGTTGCCGTTATTGGCGAAAATAGATATGAATGGGGAATTGCATATTTAGCGACTGCTTGTGGTACTGGTACGATTGTGCCGCTTGATAAGGCGTTGCCGGAAAATGAACTTGAAGATTTGATTGAAAGGTCAGAAGTTGAAGCGATTTGCTATTCTTCAAAATATGAAGACATGGTTTTGAGAATAAGAGAAAATAGTAATAATAATTTAAAATATTTAATAACTATGGATACAAGCGAAAACGATACTGTTTACTTACAAAGCGAATTGATAGAAAAAGGAAAAAAACTTATTGAAGATGGCGATAGAAGATTTATTGATGCAAAAATTGACCCAGATAAAATGAATATAATGCTTTTTACATCAGGTACAACTTCTGCTTCAAAGGTTGTTGCACTTTCACATAAAAATATTTGTTCAAACCTTATGGATATAGAAAATATTTTAGATGTAAATGAAGAAGATAGGGTATTATCTTTTTTACCAATGCACCATGTTTTTGAATGCACAACTGGACTTTTATATTCGTTGCTTGTTGGAAGTCAAATTTCATATTGCGATGGTGTTAGATACATAATGGAAAATTTGAATGAATATAAAACAACTTTTGTATGTTTTGTTCCAGCTATATATGAAAACATGTATAAAAATATTGTTAAGAGTTTAGAAAAAGCAGGTAAACTTGAAACTATAAAAATGCTTGAAGAAAAATATAAAGATGCTTCTATGGCGGAAAAAAAAGCGGTATTTAAAGATATTCACAATTTGTTTGGTGGCGAATTACGCTTGCTTGTAAGCGGAGCTGCTGCACTTGATAAAGAAGTGGAGCAAGGCTTTAGAAATTGGGGATTTAATTTGTGCCAAGGCTACGGCTTAACAGAAACTTCGCCAGTTGTTGCAGTTGAAACTGAAAATGCTTTTAAAGTTGGTTCGATTGGAAAATCACTTCCGCAAGTTCAGGTAAAACTTTCTGATGAAAATGAAGAAGGAATAGGCGAGCTTATGGTAAAAGGTCCTAATGTGATGCTTGGATATTATAATGATGAGCAAGCAACAAAAGAGGCTATTTGTGATGGATGGTTTTATACAGGAGATTTGGCAAAGATTGATGATGATGGATATATTTATATTTGTGGAAGAAAGAAGAATGTTATAGTTTTAAAAAATGGTAAAAATATTTTTCCTGAAGAAATGGAAGCTTTGATAAATAAAATTGATGGAGTTAAAGAATCTATTGTTTTTGGAAAACAAAAATCTGATGATGTAGAAGACATAAAAATAAATGCTAAAATAATATTTGATAGAGCTACTTTACAACAAGTGTATAACGCAAAAACAGATGAGGAAATTGAAAAAGCCTTGTTTAACAAGATTAAAGAAATAAATCAGATAATGCCAAGTTATAAAGCGATAAGAGGAATTAAATTAAGCGAAGAACCATTAATAAAAACTACTACGAATAAAATAAAAAGGCAAGAAAACTTAAAAAACATTTAAGTTTTGACATAAAATATGATAAAATTATTCTAATAAGAACAAAAAATGTGGGTGAATTTTAGTGAAAATATTAAAAAAAATATCAAGAGGACTAGTAATTGTTGTGTTAAATATTGTTTTTAGAACAATATACAGAATGAAAGTTATAGGTACAGAAAATATACCTAAAACTGGAGCATATATCTTTTGCGGAAATCATAAAAGCTATATGGACCCGCCAGCAATTGTCGTAACTAATAAAAGAAAAATGAGATTTTTAGCAAAAGAAGAATTGAAAGATAATGCATTATTTGCTTTTTTAGGTTGGGCTTTTGAGTGCATATGGGTGAAAAGAGATAGTAAAGACATAGCACCTTTAAAGCAATCTATTGCAACATTAAAGACAGGCGAATGTTTGGGAATATTTCCAGAGGGTACAAGAAATGGAATGAGCAAAAATAATGGAGAACTTAAAAGTGGTGCGGCATATCTTTCGCTAAAAATGAAAGCACCAATAATTCCTATAGGAATTATTGGCGAGGCGAAACCTTTTACTAAAAACGCTGTAATCTATGGAAAACCTATGGATATTTCAAAGTATGATGGTCAAAAAATTGATAAAGAATTAGAAGAACAATTAAACGAAGAATTAAAACAAGAGATTTTAAAATTAGCTTCAACTAAAATTTAAGAAACAAAATGTAGGAGTGATTGAAAAATGTTTTTTGCTGCACCAGGAGTATACAAAGCGTGTGGATTATTTACCCTAGGTCATTTTATATTAGCTTTGCTTACTGTGCTTGGAATAGTTTTTGCAATAAAATATACTAAAAAAAGTAATGTAAAAAATATAATAAGAAACTGTACCATATTTGTATGGATTTATGAAATTGTAATAATTATTTTTAAGATTTCTACAGGCGGAATTCATAATGTTAATAATTATGTGCCGTTATATTTTTGTAGTTTACTATTGTATGCTGGACTACTTAGCTCGTTTGCCAGGGGCAAACTTAAGAGAATTGGGGATGTATTTTTAGCAACTGGCGGGATAGTTGCAGGCATGCTTTATCTAATATATCCTGTAACTTCAATTGCGACATATCCAATGTTTCATTTGGTAAGTGTTCATAGTTTTATTTTCCATGGAATTATGGTGTATTTAGGGTTATTGATTAACATTACAAATTATGTTGAAATAAATGCTAAAGATATAATATATTATTTTTACTTAGTATTGTTTGCATCTTTTTTAGCAAGCATAGTAAATAGAATTTTTGATAGTAACTTAATGTTCATATCTAAAAATTTCCCAGGAAATATTGTAATAGAGCCGTTATACAAATATACAGGTAAGTTTTTTACTTTGATAATGACATTTGGACAGGCAACATTACCATTTTATTTAGTTTATGGAATATTAAAAGTAAGGAGAAAATA
>CAZRQF010000078.1:0-4527 GCA_964602275.1 uncultured Eubacteriales bacterium | reverse complement strand
TTTTCTGTAACTTTCATATACCTTATCGAACCTTTTTTAGGCAAGTTGTCTTTTAATCTACAATAGTGTTTCCTTGCACCATCTTCTCCATTGCAAATTCTAGAATATACTGAAAACTGTAACATATCATACCCATCTTTTATTAAAAACTTTCTAAATTGTGCATATATTTTTCTATCTTTTTTCGTCGCTACTGGCAAATCAAAAAATACAATTATTCTCATATATTTACTCATATTCGTGCCTTTCAAGTGGCACTATCTTAGGCACTAATAATTTTGAAAAATCTTTTGCCTGAATTGCAGTAGTATACGACGAAATCATTACATTAATAGCATTTGCTACACATTGTCTTTTGTTTTCAATAATCACATCATAATTTAATAAATCTACTAAGTGACCACGAATTTCTTTTGTGAATTCATCATTTAATGTTATATTCTCAATTGTCCAAAAATCCACAATTGGTCTAAATGGTTCTATTATATCGTCTGCCAAATTATAATTATTTAATTCGCTTTTATGATGTATTCCAATAGATGGTATAAATCCATATTTTGCAATATTTCGAGCTATAGCACCTCTTAAGATACTATATCCATAATCCAAACAGGCATTATAAATATTATCATAGTTTCTGTTAAAACCTTTTGAAAACATTGCTTCGAAATATATTTTGGCTGCCTGACCTTCTATGTTTTGAGTATCTCCTGAATCCACTTTACTTGCCATTTGTTTTACTTTTTCCGAAATTTCTCTTTTTCCAATGCACATCAAAACATATGCCTGGTTTTCTATTTTTTGTTTAATTATTTGTTGCCAGATTCTCTTTTTAAAAGGTTCAGTTTGGCTCAACTGTTGCTTTATAATTTTAAATTGCCTACTATGCTGATAATAAGGTAATAAGTATCCAATTGGAATATGCCTATTGTCACATACATATACAGTTACACTATTTTCAGCTAATATTTCGAGTGCTTTAATTGTAATTACAACTTGTGGATTTTCAATAACTACCGAAATAATATCCTCAATAGGCATACTCAATTGTTCTTCCTGCTCAATTACTAATTGGTTGTTCTTTACAGAAATTTTTGAAGGACGAGAAATGACTATACTTCTCCATCCCATATAAACACCTCCTTACTTTTTTGTATATTTACCTCCTTTCCTTTCTTCTTTTTTTACTTTATGATAATTTCCAAGTAAGTCCACTTCATATTTTTCAAAAACTTCTAAGTTTTGAATTCCTTTTCTTATCTCTTCACTACCATCATGAGCTTTGAATTTAGCACTAGCAGTTGCTATATCAATTGTTAAATAATATAACATACTTTCGGCTTTATTTTTTTCTTTTATGCATACCAAATCATTTGAATGTAAGCTAAATTTAAATTTATAACTTTCATCCATCTCTAGCCATTCTTCTTTAGCTTTCCCCTGTTTTATTGCCTTATTTGGAATTACTCCCTTTACTATATCCGCAACATATATTGGTACAGCATAATATTTATTATTCTTTTCAAATATGTCTACTCTTACCATATCTCCATTAGCTGCAATTCCATTTTGTACTTCAACGCCTGCCGTCATTTTTGAAGGAATTTTTATGCTTTTAACAACTGGTCCATCTCCGTTTCTCGCTTTTTTTCTTAGTACAAAATCATTACCAAAAGCTTTTTCTGCTTTAAAATCAAATTGTTTTAATCTTTCATAAATAGCATCATATGTTGCCTTATCGCTCATATACAACTTTTTATATTCTTCTTTGCTTATAACTTCTTCTATATCGTTTTTAGATATTTGTGATAGTTTTTTCTTTAAAACTACAACTCCATTTTCTCGCTTAGAATATATTGTAGCTGCATGTGCTTCACCTGTTACTTTTCTGTTTGGCATTCTCGAAACAAATATTGGTTTTAATTTTTCAAAATCAAAATCGTTGTAATTCATAAAATTACCATTTTCTAAATCATATCGTGGGTTGTTGCTCATTCTAGCTTCTAACTCTTCTTTAAATTCAGGCCAAGGCCTTTGCATTGTATGGTCTTTATATTTTGTATCTACAATTTCTCCTGTTTCCGGGTCATAATATTCACCCGAACTATTCTTTCGATAATATAATTCTTTCTCTTTGCTATATTCTTGAATTTTATTAATATTTTTATTATCCGCACATGCTAGAATTACGGCATCTTCTGCATGATGTACATCTTTTTCTCTGTTTTTATTAGGTATACCCCAATAATGTCTAAGCGAAGTTGTTACCGCACCCGATATCATTTTTACTTTAATGCGATTTTCTTTTTCTTCAAAATTTTCAAATAGTAGATTAGATTTTAAATAGTTTGCCAAATATCTTGCTATGAATTTTGTATCGTTTAAATTACGAGCTCTCCATTCACCTGCTTTTTCTTCCGCAAAATTTTTCATTAGCAAATTTTCTCGTTTTTTATAATTATACTTATAAGTTGAATTTACAAAGGCTTCAAACTGTTCCCAATCTTCTTCATTTTTTATATATTCACGAGGTGTCATATTCCTTTTTTCTTGATTTTCTCTCGCAAAGACTAATACCTTATTATTATACGAATCATCAAAAGACCTACTAAATGGAAGAACATGATCAATTTGTAACGCATTATCCTCAAATAAATCTTCAGGCAAAATTGCTTTCTGAGAATATGCTGATTTATTTTGTTGCTCTCTCCATAGTTTCACTTTTAAGATGTCAACTGGTTTTGGATTTTGTATTTTAAAAGTTTCTTGGATATATTTTTTTATTTCTTCATTATTCTTTTGATTTTCTTTTTGTGCTTCTTGAATTTTATTTCGCTCATCACGATTTTTTGTTAAATCCCTTGCAACTTCTATGTTTATTTCAAATGGAGAACCATATTTATCTATTATTGCATTTATAACTTTTCTTGTCTGAGTAACTGTTCTATACATTACTGGATTAATACCATATTCCCTTGGGATAGGTGGTAACTTCTTTTGTGGATTTACTTCATCATTTTTAAAATTATATCCTGCCATTTCACAAGCCTTATCATATGTATAACATTCTTCTAAGTAAGGCAAAATTTTGTTTATTGCGACATATGATAAATGTCCATATTTATCAAAGTTTATCTCTTTAATTATATTTATTTCTTTTTCAGAAAGGCCAATATATTTAAGCTCTCTTCTTAATTCATTATCTGTTTTACTTTTACTAAGTGCTTCTGCAATTTTATCTAACACGGCTTTGTCTTTTTCCAGTTCAGACCATGCTTCTATCTGATTATTCTTTTTAAATTCATTTTTTAAAGTATGATATCCTACTAATTTTACAAATGTAATATTTTCACATTCTTTTATCACATCAACTTCAGAATTTTCATCATTACTTGTTTTAGCATTTTTCTTCTTTTTTATAGAATAATCTACTCCTGCAAATCTAGCATTGCTTGGTAAGTCTAGTATCTTTCTTATTTTTTCGTATTTTATTTCTTTTTGTTCATATGCAAGCTTAATAAGTTTTTCTCGCTCTTCTTTTGTTAATGAAATTTTTTCTTTGCCAGTACTATATGTTAAGTTATTTACTTTCTGTAAAAGCATAAATCTTTCAAAAGTCCAACTGTTTTTACATGCTCGTGGTTCGTTTGGTTCAAAAGTACATTTACCTATCATTTTTTCCATTAGCTTTTTAGTCATATAAGGTTTTTGATATCTAAAAATTTCTAAATACTCATTTTTAAATTCGTCAGATGTATATTCATTTCCATAATTTTTTTGTGCTTCAAAAAGTTTTTCGATTTCATCTTCAAGCATTTCCCTTAAAACACAATTATCATATTGGTCATACTTATTTCTTAAAGTACTGTTAGTTAATGCGGCCTCTTTTACCAGTAACTCTCCAACTGTCCTGTAATTTTTTACAGTCATTAATTGTTTATTTTTGTTTATCGCCTTTAGTACTTTACCACTCTCGTCTTTTTCTGACTTACTATCTTTTCGATTAGATTTATATCCCCTGCGCTTAGCAATAGTGGTTAAAACTCTTGCCCATTCTCTACCAGTCAACTTTCTATCTAATCCGTCACATCTTAATTGCCAAACATCAATATCGTCTTTTTGAATTTGATACAAGTTTTCCATTTCTTTTTCCGAAACTAAACCATTTTCTACAAGCAGTTCTTTTATTTTTCTCATTCTTACTCTTCTTCGAGAAACTCGTCTTCTGCCACCACGAGCAAGTCTACGATTCTCATTTAAAGAGCCACCATCCTTTGGTCTTTCACCTGCCGGAAAAAGTCGTACACCCAGATCTTCAATTCTTTTTTTGTCTTTATTAATTACCGCCCAGCCAATAGATGAAATACCTAGATCAAGTCCAATAACATATTTCATAATATTCCTCCTTCATATAAAAAAGATACCCCTTGCTAATAAAAACAAGGGGATACTTTACTCTTCATTGATTATTAATAATCAACAACAATGATTATTATAGTAACCAATTAATCTCTGATATGATATAAT
>CAZRQF010000077.1:0-4590 GCA_964602275.1 uncultured Eubacteriales bacterium | reverse complement strand
AAAAAAGAACAAGACTATAAAGTTTTGTTCTTTTTTTGTCAAATTTTGAAACTTTTTTAGATATACTAATTGTCTAAGAATATGTATGGATGTATAATGAAGCTAGCTAAAGCATACAATGCGTAAAGATGAGGTGAAAAAAGTGGAATCGATTATCGAAGTGAAAAATGTAACAAAGATATATAGAGTTGGAAATGAAAAGGTTCTTGCATTGGACGATGTCAGCTTTTCTATAAATAAAGGTGACTTTTGTTGCTTACTTGGAAGTAGTGGCTCGGGTAAGTCAACGCTTTTAAATTTAATGGCGGGTATAGAAAAAATAACGAAAGGCGAAATATTGATAAAAGGCAAAAATATAGGTAAGATGGGAGAACATCAACTTGCTAAATTTAGGCAAAAGTATTTAGGCTTTGTATTTCAATCATATAATTTAATAAACTCGTATAATGCTATAGAAAATGTGACATTACCATTGATTTTTAAAGAAGAAAGTTTAAAAAGTAGAAATAAAAAAGCAAAGGAAATGCTTATAAATGTCGGGCTTGAAGCAAGATTAAAGCATAAGCCTAATCAAATGAGTGGTGGTCAACAGCAAAGAGTTGGTATAGCAAGAGCTTTTGTCAGCAATCCAGAAATTGTTTTTGCAGATGAACCTACTGGAAACTTAGATAGTAAAACATCAAAAGAGATAATGGAACTTATTCAAAAAATGGCAAAAGAACATAATCAAACGATTGTAATGGTAACGCACGATGAAAGCATTGCGGCATACGCAAATAAAGTTGTTCACATACATGATGGACATATTGAAAAAATAGTGGAGGTAGAAAATGATGAAAAAAATAATTAGTACATGTTTAATTTTTGCTTTGATATTCACTACATTTGCTTTTGCAGCAGATAGTAGCGAAACAGAAGGTACATACAAGGATGGTTATAACGCAGGCTATAATGCAGGATACAGCGATGGTGCAGATACCGTGTATAAGCCTAAAGTTCCAAAAGTTATTTTTGCAAAACAAGAAAAGATGCCGGAAGTTGTAGCTGGTGAAACTTTATCTATAAGTATAGACTACATAAATGACTCAACAAATACTGCTAAAAAAATAAAGATAACACCAAGTTTTGACGATGTACCTTTAGTATATGAAAGACCAGTAGTATATGAAAACGAAAAGAGTCTTAGAAAAAATCAAACAAACACAGCTTCTTTTTCATTTAAAGTAAAAGATGATGCTAAAAAAGGTGTATATGGAATAAAGTTTAAAATAGATTATGAAAATCTTTCAGAAGAAAGTTATTCAAGTGAGCAGACATTTTATTTTAAAGTAATCAAAGAAAATGTAGAACCTTTACTTACGATTACCAATATAACGACAGAACCTGAAAATGTATCAGCAGGCGAAAAATTTGTTTTGAAATTTGATATTAATAATATTGGCGATGTTGAAGCTGGAAATACTTCTATTAGATTAACAAGTTTAAGTGCAGATACTTTTATGCCACTTGATGGTAATGATTTTGCATATGTTGGAACAATTGGAGCAAAATCATCTGTAACTAAAAGCTTTAATTTATTAGCATCTAAAAATATAAAAAAAGGAAACAACACAATAAGCTTAAAAGCTACATATTTAGATTCAAATAGTAAAGAAATTTCGGATGAAAAGACATTATATATATTGGATGTATTAAGTGATAATGCATCAGGCGATGAAGTTACGGGAAATAAACCTAAGATAATAATAGAAACATATAGCACAAATCCAAAAAGTATTATCGCAGGACAAACAATATCGTTTTCTTTTAAATTTAAAAATACTAGTAGAGATAAAAATGTTGGAAACATGAAAATCACAATTAGTTCAGAAGACGGAGCGTTTATGATTGCCAACGGTAGCAATACATTTTATATAGAAAACTTAGCACCACAAGGAACAGAAACTAAAACGATTGCTTTAAATGTAAAACAAGATTTGACTTCAAAGTCATATCCAATAAATATAGCATTTGATTATGAAGATTCAAACGGCAATTCTTATCAAGCAACTGAAGTTATAAATATACCAGTTGTAGAATATTCAAATTTAGTTATAAATAGCGTGTATGCAGGAAGCGGAATGCTAGAACAAGAAACAAGTTTATCATTTGATTACATAAACATGGGAAAAGCAAAAGTTTCTAATTTGACAGCTAGTGTAGAAGGCGACTATGTAACTACACAATCAATAAACTATATTGGAAATTTAGAAGCGGGTAATTCAGATTATTATGATATTTCTGTAATGCCAACAAAAGAGGGAGAAAATGTTGGTACATTGGTACTTGCATTTGAAGATTCGTCAGGAAAAAGTATAGAAGTTAGAAAAGAATTTACGGGATATGCAATGGCTGCTTTTTCACAAGATGACTATAATCAAGATTATAGTGACATAGGATATATCGACGAGCCAATGGGTGACAAAGAAGAACCACTTAATATTTGGGCGGTAATAGGAGCAGGTGTTGGAAGCTTCTTAGTGGCATTTATAATTACAAAAATTATCACAACAAAAATTGTTAGAAAAAAATTAGAAGATGAAATTTAAAATAGGAGGTACACTATGGAAGAGATAGTAGTAACGGATGAATTTGCGACAACTGATATAATGGTAGATACTGGCATGTTAGAGCCAGAGCAAGATATATATGAAGAGCATTCGGAAAATAGAAAAGGACTTAGTAATAATGTTATTTTAGGAATTGTAATTGCTGTTTGTGCAGTTTTAGGTATCGTACTTGGAATAATATTAGGAAAAAGAGCAGCAAATAAATAATTTGAAAGGTTAAAAATATGAAAAGAATAGATTTTGTAAAAATGGGATTTAAAAACCTTTGGCGTAGAAAGCTTAGAACTATTCTTACTATAATGGGAGTTGTTATAGGAACTTTTTCAATTGTAATAATGGTATCACTAGGCGTTGGAATGACGGAAGGATACAAAGAAGAAATGGCACAATGGGGAAGTCTTACTAAAATAACAATATATAATAATAACTACATTTATGATGATGAAACAGGAATAGGAGCTTCTACAAAACAAACTTTAGATGAAACATTAGTTGAAACAATTAAAGCTATGGATCATGTAAAAGCTGTTACACCAATTTTGAGTGTTACAGCCAATCTAAAGTCTGGGAAATATCAATCTTATATAAGTATAATTGGTATAGATCCGGAGTGCATACAATATTTTGACTTTCCTAAGTTAGCTCAAGGAGAATACTTATCAAATGATAATCCAACAGCCATTTTATTTGGTGCAGATGCGTGTTATTTTTATAATCCAAAACAAAATTATTATAGTGGAAGATATGATGAACCAACTGTAGACTTAATGAACGATTCGGTGAAAATAACATTTGATGATACATGGGATTCAAGTAAAACACCAAAATATCAAAAACTAAATGTAGCGGGAGTGTTTGAAGAATCAACCGGTGAGTTTGGATATAATGCTTACGGAACACTAGAGCAAGTGACAAAATGGTATAAGGAAATACAAAAAAAGAATAATAAAAAAGTTCAAAACATAGAATACGAATCAGTTTGGGTTAGCGTAGATGATGTTGATAATGTAGAAGAAGTACAACAAAAAATAAAAGAATTGGGATATACCGCATATAGCATGGCAGACAGTTTAGACTCAGTAAAAGAAGTTTCAAATATGTTACAACTTATTTTAGGTGGAATAGGTGCAGTATCATTATTAGTATCTGCAATAGGAATTGCAAATACAATGGTAATGTCGATATATGAAAGAACAAAAGAAATAGGTGTAATGAAAGTTCTAGGTTGTTTGGTAACTGATATTAGAAAAATATTCTTATTTGAAGCAACGCTAATCGGATTTTGCGGAGGTATGCTTGGAATAGGGCTAAGCTACCTAGTATCGTACATATTAAACAAATATGCACCACAAATAGGCTCTATGATAGGTATGTCGTCGACATCAACAATATCCGTAATACCGCTATGGCTTTCTGTTGCGGCAGTAGCTTTTGCAATGTTTGTAGGAATAGTATCAGGTTTATATCCTGCTCGTAAAGCTACGAAAATAAAACCACTAGAAGCAATAAGAAGCGAATAACAAAATGAATATCCGAAGTGGTAGCATGACAAAAAATAATATTTTTTCAAAAAAACTGTTGACAAGTTATGTAAAACATTGTATACTAACAAAGTTGCGTTAATTTGCAAGAAGAAGAAAAATAATTTTATTCTTCGAAAGAAAAAGGAGGAAATGTCTATGACTACTAAGTTTGTTACTCGTGCTTCTGTTTCTATTAAGAGCTTTTTTGGTGATTGCCATAAAAAGAATACGAATAAAAATGCTAAAAAAGTAGAAATTACGAAGAAGCCTTTTACCAGCAATATCACTGGTATTGAAGGTTGCGTTATGGCGTTAGAACAGCTTGGCGTAATTAAGTAATTTTCTTTTAAATAGCATCATGTAAAAAGTTTAGAAAAAAACATCTAAAAGTTATATTTTTAGATGCTTCAGAGTATTGACAAAGTCCATGATTTTTTCATGGACTTTGCTATTTCTAA
>CAZRQF010000076.1:0-4607 GCA_964602275.1 uncultured Eubacteriales bacterium | reverse complement strand
CATGTAACATATTTGTAACACAAATGTAACACACTTGTAATTGTATTTTAATCTGTACAAGAATACAATATAATAGGTACAGAAGATAAAAGGGGTGAGTTATGTGGAATGGAACAATGAAGATTTGGATAATGTTACAGGTAGAATTGAAAAGATTAATATGCAATTTTCAAAGTTGTTAGAAGAGATGAATGCTACATCAAAAACTTCATTAACTCCAAATAGTTTTAAAGTTTCTTTAGGCGAAATTTCACGGAGAACCTTTAGACCACGCTACTAACTTAAGTGCGGATAACTATTATGCTAATATGATTGAAAAAAGTAGACAAGTAAAAACTCTTCCAAAACATGCTGTTGCTCTAGAGTTAGATGAACATGATAGAAAAATTTTAGACGAAGAGCTTGGAAAGATATATGCAAATAAAAAAATGGAAGCACCCGTTTATAACATGAAAGAAATATGCGATACTAACAAAAGTAATACCGTGGTGATTGACTATTTCACAATACCTGCGGAAAGAGCGTTGGTTGTGAAGAAAACATGGAAAGATGTGCTATTTTCCGATATAGATTTTAACAAGCAAATAGATGTGTGGGGAGCTGTGAAACGCTTTTGCACTAAACAGATAAATATAAAATTTTAGAAAATTCCGAGAAATCGGAATTTTTTTTCGTAAAAACACTAGAAATATAATGTTTTGCTTGACAAATTTTAAAAAAGAGTGTAAACTGTTTAAGGTTTACAGCTAAACCTAAGGAGGTGCTGTATGGATAAGAACATTCATGTAAGCATGCTACTTGATATGTATGGTAAATTGCTTACAGATAAGCAATACGATGTTATTGATTTGTATTATAATCAAAATTTATCATTAAGCGAAATTGCCGAGGAGCTTGGCATTACTAGGCAAGGGGTTAGAAAAAGTCTTGTTGATGCAGAAAATAAGCTTTTTGATTTTGAAGAAAAGTTGTGCTTTTTGAAGGAGAAACTTGAAAGACAAGAAATTGTTGAAAAGCTTATTAAAATGGCAAATGATAAAGAGATTATAACAAAATTACAAAAATTGTTATAGATTGAAAGGAGAAGGCTAATGGCGTTTGATGGGCTATCTAGTAAACTTCAAAATATTATAAATAACTTAAAGGGTAAAGCTAGAGTTACAGAAAGTGATGTAAAAGAGATTACGAGAGAAGTAAAACTTGCTCTTTTAGAAGCTGATGTTAACTATAAAGTGGTTAAAGAATTTACAAGTGTTATAGCGGAAAAAGCTTTGGGACAAGATGTTTTAAAGAGCTTAACACCTGGTCAACAAGTTGTAAAAATCGTTCATGAAGAATTGGTTAATTTGCTTGGAAAAGAGGAGGCAAAACTTAATTTATCGCCAAATCCTCCAACAGTTATAATGCTTGTTGGTCTTCAAGGTTCTGGTAAAACTACTATGGCAGGAAAACTTGCAAATATGCTTAGAAAACAAGGCAAAAAGCCTATGATGGTTGCTTGCGATGTTTATAGACCTGCTGCTATAAAACAACTTCAAGTTGTTGGTAAACAATTGAATATTCCTGTTTATGCAAATGAGGAAACAAAAGATGTTATTCAAATAACAAGAGAAGCTTTTAAAGAGGCTAACTCAAAATTGAATGATGTAATTATTATAGATACTGCTGGTAGACTTCATGTAGATGAAGAGCTTATGCTAGAACTTAAAAATTTAAAAGAATTTGCAAATCCACACGAAATATTACTTGTTGTAGATTCTATGACAGGTCAAGATGCTGTGAATGTTGCTGAAAGTTTTAATAGTCAGTTAGAAATTGACGGTGTTGTGCTTACTAAGTTAGATGGTGACACTCGTGGTGGTGCTGCACTTTCAGTAAAGAAAATTACTGGAAAACCTATTAAGTTTATAGGTGTCGGCGAAAAGATGAGTGACATTGAAGCTTTTCACCCAGAGAGAATGGCTAGAAGAATTTTAGGCATGAGTGATGTCTTATCTTTAATAGAAAAAGCAGAAGAAGCTATTGAAGAAAAAGAAGCTATTGAATTAGAGAAGAAACTTAGAAGACAACAGTTTACTATGCAAGATTATTTAGAGCAATTGTCTAAAGTAAATAAGTTAGGTTCTTTTAAGTCAATACTTGGTATGTTTGGAATAGGCGAAATAACAGAAGAGCAAAACGAAATGATTGAAAAACAGTTTAAATTAAACAAAGCTATTATTCAATCAATGACGACTGCTGAAAAAAATGATCCTGATATTTTAAATGCTAGTAGAAGAAGAAGAATTGCAGCTGGTGCTGGTACTACGGTACAACAGGTTAATTTACTAGTTAAACAATATACACAAACGAAAAATAGCATGAAGCAACTTATGAATAATAAAGGGTCTATTATGAAAATGGCAAGCAAGCTTGGCAAGAATATGACTCCTGATGATTTGAAAAACTTTAAAATATAGTGAAAGGTGGTGAAATGAATGGTAAAAATCAGATTAAGAAGAGATGGTGCTAAAAAGAAACCTTACTACAAGGTTGTAGTTGCAGATTCAAGATATCCAAGAGATGGTAGATTTATCGAGGAGATTGGTGTTTATGATCCAACTAAAGAACCAATGCTTTTAAATATTGATACTGAAAAGTATGAAAAATGGGTTAAAGATGGTGCGAAACCAACTGATATTGTAAGAGCATTATTTAATAAAGTATCTAAATAAGAGGAGGACTTTATATGGAAGAAATGCTAAAAGTACTTGTAAAAGACATTGTTGATAATCCTGATGCTGTAAGTGTTACAACACGAGTTGAAGATAAGACAAATGTTTTAGAACTTAGAGTTGACCCTGCTGATATGGGAAAAGTTATTGGAAGACAAGGCAAAATTGCAAAAGCTATTAGAACTTTAATGAAAGCATACGCAACAAAAAATGGAACAAAAATTAATGTTGAGATAATGGATTAAGGAGCTAATATGGTAGAATATTTTGAAATTGGTCTAGTTTCTAATACGCACGGACTTAAAGGTGAACTTAAGGTTCGTCCATATACAGAGAATGCGAAAAGGTTTGAAAAAATTAGAAAAGTACTGATTAAGAAAAGCGAAAACAACTTTGAAGAGTATGAAGTTCAGTCAGTTAGATATCAAAAAGATGTAGTCCTTTTGAAATTAAAGGGGATTGACGATATCGAAGTAGCTGAAAAATTAAAAACGCAAAGTTTGTTTATTCCAAGAGAAGATGCGAAAGAATTAGACAAAAACGAATTTTTTATAGCAGATTTGATTGGGTGCGACATATACGAAAATGAAGAAAAAATAGGCAAGCTTACCGATATTTTTACAGCGGGGGCAGCTGATGTATATGTTGTAAAACGCAGTGGTAAAAAGGATTTGCTTTTGCCAGCGTTAGAATCAATAATTAAAAGTGTTGATATCGAAAACAAAAAGATTGATGTAGAAGTACCTAGGGGGTTAGATGATGAGGTTTGATGTTTTAACATTGTTTCCTGAGATGTTTGATGTTTTAAAGCAGAGCATAATAGGGAGAGCAATTAAAAACGAGAAAGTCGAACTTAATTTGATAAATTTTAGGGAGTTTTCTACTGATAAACAAAAACATGTTGACGACACGCCTTATGGTGGTGGTGCTGGCATGGTAATAAAGCCTGAACCTATATATGATGCATACAAGTCTATTGTAGCAAATGTAGAAGTTAAACCTAAAGTGATTTATATGTCGCCAAGAGGAAATGTCTTTAATCAAAAAAAAGCGATAGAACTTTCGAAAGAAGAGCATTTAATTATACTTTGCGGACACTATGAAGGTGTTGACGAAAGAGTTATTGAAGAAATTGTTGATGAGGAAATTTCGATAGGCGATTATGTACTAACTGGTGGTGAGCTTCCTGCTATGGTGCTTATTGATGCAGTTGCGAGAAATATTGATGGAGTTTTAAGTGAGGGTTCAACTTCTGAAGAGTCATTTAGTAGTGGACTTTTAGAATATCCGCAATATACAAGACCGGAAGAATTTATGGGACGAAAAGTTCCAGATGTGTTGCTTTCGGGTCATCATGCGAATATAGAAAAATGGCGATATGAAAAGTCGTTAGAAATAACGAAAAAAAGAAGACCAGATTTACTGGAAAAATAATAAATTAAGAAATATAAATTTCGGAGAAAGGAGAAAATCATGGATAAAATTAAAGCTATTGAAAACGAACAATTAAGAGCTAATCCACTTATTTTAAATGTTGGCGATACAGTAAGAGTACATAACAAAATTAAAGAAGGAAACAAAGAAAGAATTCAAGTGTTCGAAGGAACAATAATCAAAAAACAACGTGGAGGAGCTAACGAAACTTTTACAGTTAGAAGAGTTGCTTATGGTACAGGTGTTGAAAAGACATTCCCAGTTAACTCTCCAAGAATTGAAAAAGTTGAGATTGTTAGACATGGTAAAGTTAGAAGATCTAAACTTTATTATCTAAGAGATAGAGTTGGTAAAGCTACAAGAGTTAAAGAAGACATTGAAGCTAAAACAGCTAAAGAAGACTAATTTTCACGGTTGTGAATCCGAGGTGTTCTTTGTTAATAAAAATTGACAAAGGAC
>CAZRQF010000075.1:0-4719 GCA_964602275.1 uncultured Eubacteriales bacterium | reverse complement strand
GTCGATAGTGAACCTGTTTTTATAAATTTGCTTCTTACTGAAACAGGCGAGGTTGTTAAGCTTAGCTTGGATGATTATATTAAGGGTGTTTTGATTGGCGAAGTGCCTGCTACATACGAAGACGAAGCGATTAAGGCTCAGGCAATTGTTGCACGAACTTACACTTTGTATAAGCTTTATAATTCTAGTGGTACTCATGAAAATGCTGATATGTGTGATGATGTTAATCATTGCCAGGCATACAAATCTAAAGAATATGCTTTTAATTGTTGGAAAGATGAGGCGGAAGCAAAATGGAGTAAGATTGAAAATGCTGTAAGTAGTACTTCAGGTCAAGTGATTAAATATGACGGGGAGCTTATTAATGCTTTTTTTCATGCTCATAGTGGTGGTATGACTGAAGATGTTAAGTTTGTTTGGGGTAGAGAAGAGATACCTTACTTGAAAAGCGTTACAAGCGAAGAGGGATATGACTATGCTGATAAAGTGGCGTATACCAAAAAAGATTTTTATGATATTTTAAAGAATAGGTATCAAGATTTTGATAGTGAGATGACTAACTATAATATTGATAAGTTTACTTTAAGTGGTCGTGTTGATAAGATGACTATTGGTAATAAAGAGTTTTTAGGAACGGAGATACGAAGTTTGTTTGGCTTGCGTTCTACATATTTTTCTTTAGAAGAAGATGGCGAAAATATGGTTTTTAAAACTAAGGGGTATGGTCATGGAGTTGGCATGAGCCAAGAGGGTGCTAACTATATGGCGATGCATGGAAAAAAGTGTGAGGATATTATCAAGCATTATTATACAGATGTTAGCATTGAAAGTATATGATGTGAAATTTGTGGCAATAATACCAATATGTTGGAGGTGTTATGTCATGAAAAAAGTGTTTTTTATAAGTATGGTTGCGTTATCGCTTGGAGTTTGTGCTTTCGTTGTAACTATGGTAAAGCTTGACAATACAGTAAGTAATGATACGAATATAATTCCTATACGAGTTGAAACAGATAAAAAGTATGAAGTTGCCGAGTCTTCGATTAGGATAAATCCAAAAGTGGTAGAAAAAGAAGAAGTAAAGAACATAGATGCAAAAGTGGATAAAGAAGAAAAAGTACAAGAAGTTGTTACAAAGCCTAAAAAGGAAATTTCATTTGTTAGGCCTTGTAGTGGAGAAGTTTTAATAAATTATGCTAAAGATAATTTGGTTTATTCTAATACGCTTAGAGAGTGGACTATGCATAAAGGTGTAGATTTTAAGTTAGCTGAAAATGATGCTATTTTTTCTGTTTGCGATGGAAAAGTTTTAGCTATTAGATATGAACATGAATTTGGAAATGTAATCGAAATAGAAAATGGAGAATACATTATTAAATATGCATGTATTGATGTTGTGAAAGGTTTGAAGGTTGGAGATAGCGTAAAGCAAGGAATGCAGATTGCAGTTGCTTCAAATGATGTAGGTTTTGAACAAGATGGTGGTTTGCATTTGCATTTAGAAATTTTTAAAAATGGTAATCAGATAAATCCATTCGATATTATTTAAAAGAGCATCTCGAAATACGAGATGCTCAAATTTTAGCTCATAATTATTTTAATTACAGATTAGTTTCTTCATAAATTTTATCATCACTTTGAGGCTTTAAAAAAGTATGAATGGAAGCAAAAAGTTCGTCTTGCCCATCGGCAAATCCTTTTGCGTACCCTTCATCATATGCATCGAGCTGACCACGCTTATAGCCTTTTTCTCGACCTTTAGTGTAACCGTCATTGTATCCATTTTCTTGAGCTTTGTCGTAAGCTTCTTTAAGAATGAGCGATTGTTCGTATTTTATAGCATCTTCACGAGAAATTCTAAGCTCAGTTTCTGCTCTAATAATGCGAGATTCGGACTGGAATTCTTTAATATGTTTTGCAATCTTAGTGCAAGTATCTGCGATAACTGCCAAAATACCAAGTAAAATCCAAGTCCCAGCAAAAGCGAAAACAATAGTGAAGAGAATACAAGCCACAATCGATGTAAGAGCTTGTGCAGTGACTGAATATGTATAAGCATTTGTGGTTTCGTCAAGTGTGGCTGTGCATATTGCAGAGTTTTTAGTGCTAGAAAGTGTATAGGTAGTGCCTTTAATTTTAAGAGTGTAATCGGTGGTGTTTAGTGCATACCTAGACGGGCTTGAAAGATAGCTTACTAGTTCTTGTTTGCATTCGTTAAGTTCCTCAGTAGTAGCAATTTCAAATGCTGGTGCTGTGAAGTTGAACGCAAAAATTAAAGAGAAGAAAGCACATAAAAAGACTACAATTCTATTCCGATAAGGAACAATAAATTTTTTCAGCGCTGCAAGCTGATATTTAGGGGTTTTCTTCATAGTTTTGCCTCCTTTTTGGAATGGGTCTTATGGGTAATTTTGTAACTAATGAAGCAGTTTGATATTTGCTGGCAAATACTTTTAGTGAACTCTGCCAGATAGCGTATCGTCAATGAAAAATATGCTTTTACTGGGTAGTGGAGTTATAGTAAGCTGTCCACGCCGCAAATCAAAATTGTAAGACACAATTGTTAAATCGTCTAAATAATTGCAAATTTTTTCTGCCATTCCAATTGTAAGTAAAGATTCCGAAAATTCAATAATCACAGGTTTATTTTTGTGCAGAACAATTTCAACCGCACAATAAATTGAGTTAAGCAGGTGGTCCGTCAAAGTGAGTGTCTTTGAAGATGACAATTTAGTCACTTCCTTCCAAAATGTTTTTTACGGTTACATAATAACATGCGAGGTTTAAAAAATCAATAATTATTTGTATTTTGGGTATAAAAGCTTTTAAAATTTTTTGCTTTTTATTATAATATAGTTATTAAAAATTGGGAGGGAACTATATGGACATTCGAGAAATGCAAAATCAAGCTAAAATGTGCTTGAACTGTAAAAATGCTAGTTGTACGAAAGCGTGTCCGCTTAATGTTAAAATACCGCAATTTATAAAGAGCATATGTGATGAAAAGCTAGAAACTGCTTATCAAACAATAGTGGAGAATAATTATATGGGATATATATGCGGCATGGTTTGTCCTCACGAAAAGCAATGCCAAGGAAATTGTGTGAGAAATAAGCTTGGTAAACCCGTACAAATAGGCAATATAGAGTCAACAATTTGTGAATATGGTCTTGAAAATTTTAAATTAGATATAAACATGCCAGCTGTTTGCAAGGAAAAAGTAGCGGTTGTTGGTGGCGGTCCGTCTGGACTTACATGTGCTTTTGAACTAAGAAAAAAAGGTTACGATGTTACAATATTTGAAAAAAATGACTGCTTAGGCGGAGTTTTGATATATGGAATTCCTGAATATAGATTAAATAAAGAAATTGTAAATAAGATAATTGATAATATGGTAGCTAATATAAATGTTCAAACTAATATTACATATGGTGTAGATGAAACATATGAAACATTATTTAAAAAAGGTTTTAAGGCAGTTTATTTGGCAATTGGGAATGAAGTTTCAAAGGTTTTAGATATACCAGGAAAAGATTTAGAAGGTGTTTATGGTGCAAATGAATTTTTGAAAAATAGATTGCCATGTAAAGATAAAAAAGTAGTTGTAATTGGTGGTGGAAATGTTGCCATGGATGCAGCAAGGGTTGCCAAAAGAAATGGTGCAAAAAAAGTTACAATTGTGTATAGAAGAAAGTTAGAAGACATGCCAGCAAATAAAATAGAGATAGAAGAAACATTTGAGGAAAACATCGAATTTATATTTGAAAGAAATGTGAAAGAAATAAAAGGCGAAGAAAAGGTTACGCATATTATTTGTGATAATGATTTGAAAGTGGAAACTGACATTTTAGTTATGGCGATAGGTGCTATGCCTAATGAAAAGGTACTTTCTGATATTGTTTTTTTAGAAAATGGTTTAATAAAAGTAGATGATGAATATATGACTAATATAGAAAATGTTTATGCGGGTGGAGATTTAATTCAAAGCAAGTCTACTGTTTGTATGGCAATAAAAAATGGAAAAGATGTGGCGAGTATAATAGATAAAAAACTTTCTATGCAGGTTAGTTTACTATCATAGGAAAGCATGGTAACATAGGATAAATATATAAATTTGGAGGATTTTTGTAATGCCTGAAACTAAAAATAAAAAGAAATTTACTACGGTGCATATAACAGCATTATCATTTTTGCTTTTGATTTTTGTAGGTAGTTTTTTACTTTCATTGCCAATATGTAGCGAAAAGCCTATATCATATATAGATGCACTATTTACAGCTGTTTCGTCTGTTTGCGTAACTGGACTATCTACAATAAGTATTTCTGAGCAATTTACATTTTGGGGTAAGCTAGTAATTTTGTTTTTAATACAAATTGGTGGGTTAGGTTTTATGACTTTTTTAACATTGATATTTGTATTTTTTAAGAAAAGAATTACATTAAAAGAAAGAATTTTACTTGGAGATTCTTTTGGTAGCAATGCATTAAAAGGATTAATTCGTTTAACAAAGAGAGTGTTTTTATATACATTAATAATTGAAACTGCGGGCGCAGCTCTTATTGCTATAAAGACGATACCGCTATATGGTATAAAGAATGGTATATGGCGAGCAATATTTTTTGCTATATCTAGTTTTTGCAATGCAGGGTTTGATTTATTTTACGGAAATAGTTTAATAAATTTTGTGTCAGACAAACTTATATGTACTGTTGCTATGA
>CAZRQF010000074.1:0-4762 GCA_964602275.1 uncultured Eubacteriales bacterium | reverse complement strand
GAAACGAATCAGCTATTGTAAATACAAAAATAACTACAACAAATGTTTCTGGAACTATTAATCTAGTGCCAAGTTCAACTGAGTATACAAGAGAGAGCGTTTCGGTGCAGATAGAGTGGCCTGAAACAAATGGCGAAAGAAAGCAAGTAAAGATTGGTGAAAGTGGCAATTGGGAAGATTATAGAGAAGATGTGTATATCGTTACGGAAAATACGACAATATATGCGAGAATTACAGATGGTGAAACTCATGGCGAAATAGCAAGCTTGGAGATATCAAACATAGATAGAGAAGCACCAACTGGAAGTATCTATATAGTGCCTGTATTTGAAAAGAATAATCAAAAATCTACGAATACTAATACGGTAACAGTACAGGTAACTGCAAGAGATGATAATTCTAATGCAGAAAAAATCCAAATGGCATTTATAAATGAAGACCAATTACAAAGTATAAGCAGCAATAGCGGTTTAGGCTGGACCCCATATGTAAAAGAAAAAGTGTGGACAGTATCAACAGGTGAAGGCTTAAAGACAGTATATGTGGTATTTAAAGATGAAGCTGGAAACCAATCATACTATGTAATAGAAAAAAATTAAAAAAAGCTATATAATAGCAAACCTGGCATAAAAATTTATGCCAGGTTTTTTATGTAGCGTTTTTTTTGAGAGGACGATAGCTTTTATGTTGGGCAGGTTATAAAGTGGTGTTGCTTTTTTTACTCACTAGTTATAAAATATATGCATATAATGAAATGTGGAGGTCCGTATGGATTTTAAATATAAAGATATTAATATAAGTTACCAGGTGTTTGGCGAGGGAAAGCCATTGTTATTGCTTCACGGCTGGATGGCGTGCATCGAAGCTATGTCACCTATTTATAATTTTTTTTCTAGAAACAGAAAGGTGGTTGTGCTTGATTTTCCAGGTCAGGGTGGTAAGAGTGACGACTTAAAAGAAATTTGGGGTGTGCCAGATTATGCTGAAATGGTGCATGAGTTTATGAAAGAGTTACATATTGAGGGTGCTGATGTTATTGGGCATTCTTTTGGTGGCAGGGTTATTATTTATTTAGCTTCTAAGTATGAAAATTTGTTTGACAAAATTATTTTGACTGATGCGGCGGGGGTTAAACCGAGAAAGTCTTTTAAAAATAGATTTAAAGTATTTTCTTATAAATTAGCTAAAAATGTTTTAAAAGTATTTTCTAGCAAGGCAACTTATGAAAAAAGGTTAGATAAACTTAGAAAAAAATATTCGTCTAGTGACTACGCACAGCTAAGTTCTAACATTATGAGAGAAACTTTTAAAAATGTTATAAATTTAGACTTGACGGATAGACTATCTAAAATAACAAGGCCTACACTTCTTGTATGGGGCGAAAATGATACTGATACACCTTTGTATATGGCAAAAATAATGGAGAAAAAAATAAAAGATAGTGGAATTGTTGTTTTGAAAAATGCTGGACATTTTTCGTATTTAGATAATAGTGCACAATATTTGAAAGTTGCAGAAGTTTTTTTAGGAGGTAAATAAAATGTTAGCGACAATATTATATTATTTTTGTTGGGTACTGTATATTTTGAGCATACCTAAGATGTTACATATAATGCAATTGGAAAGTTATCAAATAGATGGATTTTTTAGATGGATAATAAAAAATCCTAAAAAGGCTTTTAAGTCAGGAGGCATACAGCTTTTATCAGTGCTTGGAACTTTTGTAATATCATTAATTACGATGCTTATATTAAGTAAATGTAACTTCGCATTAAACCAAAATGCATTGATAATTCAAACTTTAGTGATATTTTTAGCGTTGGCGATTTCTAATGGAGTTATTATAAATAAAGATATTAAAGAAAGAAAGCTTGCTAAAAAGCCTTTAAAGTATACAGCGAGAGCAAAGCGATTATATGTATATAATGTTATAGTTATGATGATGTTAGAAGTTGCGTTTAGTGAACCTTTTGGAATAGGCTTAAATAGTACATTAAATGTTACAGAGCCATATGAGTTTTTGAAAAGAGTTATATTAATTTATTCTTTTATAATATTTGCAATGCCGCTTAATATGATAATTTCAAATTGGTTTGTAATGCCGTTAGAAGATTTTATAAATAATAGATATATAAATAAAGCTAGAAGAAAACTAAAAAAGAAAGAGTATAAAGATTTAATAAAGATAGGTATAACAGGAAGTTATGGAAAGACAAGTACGAAATTTATTTTGCAAACAATATTAAGTGAAAAATACAATGTGCTTGCAACGCCAAATAGTTATAACACTACGATGGGAAATGTAAGAGTGATAAGAGAACAGCTAAAGCCAGAGCATCAAGTATTTATATCAGAAATGGGAGCTAGAAAAGTAAGAGATATTGCTGAAATTTGTAATTTCGTAAGACCGCAAATAGGCATCATCACATCGATTGGACCACAACATTTAGAAACATTTAAGAAAATTGAAAATGTAGTGAAAACAAAAAAGGAACTTATAGATTATTTGCCGGAAGATGGTGTTGCGATACTTCCGAGAGATAATGAATATTGTTATAAAATTTATAAAGATGAAAAACGCACAAAATATTTGTATAGCCTAAAAAGTAAAGATGCTGATATTTATGCAAAGAACATAAAGGTAGATCAAAACGGAAGTACATTTATGGTAGTAACTAAAAATGGTTCATTTGAATGTACAACTAAGCTACTAGGCGAGCATAATGTAGAAAATATTTTAGGTTGTGTTGCGATTGCTATACATTTAGGCTTAACAAATGAACAAATAGTAGAGGGCATAAAGAAAATTGAACCGGTGGAGCATAGACTACAAATACTTCCTACAAACAATGGAACTATTGTAATAGACGATGCGTTTAATTCAAATCCAGTCGGAAGTAAAATGGCGTTAGATATAATAAAAAAATTTGAAGGAAGAAAAATAATAATAACTCCAGGAATGGTGGAGCTTGGTAAAGAAGAAGAAAACTTAAATAGAGAATTTGGAAAACAAATAGGTGAAAGCGTAGATATTGCGATATTAGTTGGAATGAATAGAACTAAGCCTATTGTAGAGGGAATTAGCAAAACAAAATTTGAAAAGATAAATCTTTATGTTGTGGCAACATTAGAAGAAGCAACGGCAAAATTAGCAAGTGTATCAAGGCTTGGCGATGTAATACTTTTTGAAAATGATTTGCCTGATAATTATAATGAATAAATAAGGAGGAAAATAATGAAAAAACTTGGTGTTATTTTTGGTGGAGTTACATGTGAACATGATGTGTCAGTTGTAACAGGACTACAACTAATAGAAAATGTAAATAAAGAAAAATATGAAGTGTATCCTATATATATACATTCAAATGGCGAATGGTACACAGGAAAAGAACTATTAAATGCACATATATATAAAGAGTTTGAAAAACACGAAAATGCTTTAAAAAAGGCAATAATTCCGCCAAACAAAAAAGGTTTGTTAATATTATCTAATGGATTATTTTCAAAAAATGAATTTCTACCTTTAGATGTAGTGATACCTGCAATGCATGGTATGAACGGCGAAGATGGCACATTGCAAGGCTTATTAGAACTTGCAAATATTCCTTATACATCGTCTGGTGTGTTAGGAGCAAGTATTGGAATGGATAAAATATTAATGAAAAAAGTGTATGAAGCACATAACTTGCCAGTACTTCCTTATACTTACTTTATAAGAGATGAGTGGAAGAACAATAAAGAAAAAGTGCTAAGCGACATTGAAGAAAAGATACCATATCCAATGTTTGTAAAACCATCAAATTTGGGTTCGAGCATAGGTATAAGTAAAGCGAAAGACAGAAAAGGATTAGAAGAAGCAATAGAAATAGCTATAAATTATGACGAAAGAGTAATAGTAGAAAAAGGTGTAGAAAATTTAACTGAGATAAATTGTTCGGCACTTGGTATGGGAGATGAAGTGGAAGCTTCCGTATGTGAACAGCCGGTTAGCTGGGAAGATTTTTTAACATTTGATGAAAAATATATGCGTGGTGCTAAAAATGCAAAAGGCGCAAAAACTGCTGGTGCAAAGCAAGGCGGAATGGAAAGCATGGATAGAAGAATTCCTGCTAATATATCAAATGAAAAAACGAGCGAAATACAAGACTTAACAAAAAAAGCATTTAAAGCGTTAAACTCAAAAGGTGTTGCGAGAATTGACTTCATAATAGATAACGATACAGATAAAGTATATATCAATGAAATAAATACGATACCTGGTTCGTTTGCATTTTACTTATGGCAGTATAGTAAAGTAACTTATTCAGAATTAATAGACAAAATAGTAGAAATAGCAGAAAAGGCAAATCAAGAAAAGAATAAAAATAATTACACATACAAATCAGATATAATTGGCAACATAGATAAAGGTGCAGGAATAAAAAAATAAAGAGTGATATTTGAATAGAAAAAATATATGAGAACTGGTACAAGTAGGAACTTGTGCCAGTTTTTTTGCATGGAATGAAAAGTTGTAGCGGTGTAAAATGAAAGTAGGATAGTATGAACTTACGGAATGGCGAAGTTGGTGCTTTTTGAGGGTAGGAGAAGCTATGCTTGTAATATTTTTGTAACAAATTTGTTAATTAAATTTAACATTTGTTAATAAGTTGTGAGTAAACTATCACATAAAAATTGCTTCCGTAAATGGTTTTGGCGTGGTTTTTGTTTAATTTGCTTCTAATATTATATATGCGTGCGTGCGGGTGCGTGGACAATTGTT
>CAZRQF010000073.1:0-4773 GCA_964602275.1 uncultured Eubacteriales bacterium | reverse complement strand
ATATGGTGTTAGACCAGTAGTTACATTAAAAGCATCAGTTTGTGTGAATGAAGCAAAATATAGTAATGGCTCTAAAAATTCGCCATGGGAAATAATGGTCCCATAAAATTCGTATTTTATGCTTGAAACACGAAAAAATACTTGATTTTTACTAGATATGATGGTAAAATATTTCGTGCGTGTAAAAATGCAAATCCACATACAGTAATAGCTAACTTGCCGAGTGCTTTAAAAATAAAGTGGTAAGGGCGATGATTTATTGTAGAGGAAAAAACAAAAAACAAGGAGGAATTTTAAAATGTCAGTAGTTGCAATGAAACAATTATTGGAAGCAGGTGTTCATTTTGGACATCAAACAAGAAGATGGGATCCTAGAATGGCTCCATATATCTTCACAGCAAGAAACGGAATCTATATAATAGATTTACAAAAAACTTGCAAAAAAATCGATGAGGCTTATGCTGTATTAAAGAGCATAGTTGACGAAGGAAAATCAGTTATCTTTGTTGGTACAAAGAAACAAGCACAAGAATGTGTTAAAGAAGAAGCTGAAAGATGCGGAATGTACTATGTTAATGAAAGATGGCTAGGTGGTATGTTAACAAACTTCAAAACAATTAGAAGAAGAGTTAACAGATTAAAAGAACTTGAAGCTATGGAAGCTGATGGAACTTTTGATGTACTTCCAAAGAAAGAAGTTAGTAAATTAAAACAAGAAATTGAAAAATTAGAGAAAAACTTAGGTGGAATTAAAGAAATGACTGAAATTCCAGGGGCTATGTTCGTAGTAGACCCTAAGAAAGAAAGAATTGCTATATTAGAAGCTAGAAAATTAGGAATTCCAGTTTTCGGATTAGTTGATACAAACTGTAATCCAGAAGATGTTGATTATGTTATTCCAGGAAATGATGATGCAATTAGAGCTATTAAGCTAATAGTTGAAGCTATGGCTAATGCTGTTATTGAATCAAAACAAGGTGAAGCTTATGTTGCACCAAAAGCAGCTGAAGACGAAGCTGAAAGTGAAGTACAAGAATAATATAAGGGGGAAAATATAATGGTAACTGCAGAACAAGTAAAAGAACTTAGAGAAATGACTGGTGCCGGAATGATGGAATGTAAAAAAGTATTACAAGAAACAGACGGTAACATGGAAAAAGCAGCAGAACTTTTAAGAGAAAGAGGAGTTGTAAAAGCTGCTAAAAAAGCAGGAAGAATTGCTGCTGAAGGTTTAGTTGATAGTTATATTCATGGTGATGGTAGAATTGGTGTATTAGTAGAAGTTAACATCGAAACAGACTTCGCTGCTAAAAACCCAGAATTTAGAGAATTTGTAAAAGATGTTGCAATGCAAATTGCAGCTGCAAAACCAGAATATGTAAGAAGAGAAGAAGTTCCAGCAGAAGTAGTTGAAAAAGAAAAAGAAATTATCAAAGCTCAAGCTATGAATGAAGGAAAACCTGCTGAAATAGCTGAAAAAATGGTTACAGGAAGAATTGATAAATTCTTTAAAGAAATCTGCTTATTAGAACAAGATTTCGTTAAAAACCCAGATGTTACAATTGGTCAATTATTAACAGAAAAAATTGCTAATATTGGTGAAAACATAACAATAAGAAGATTTGTAAGATTTGAAAGAGGCGAAGGTCTTCAAAAGAAAGAAGAAAACTTTGCAGATGAAGTTATGAAACAAATCAATGGTTAATATAAAAGATACCTTGGAGAAAATCCGAGGTATTTTTTTGTCGTGTTTTTGAAGAG
This sequence comes from uncultured Eubacteriales bacterium, assembly GCA_964602275.1. GTDB lineage: Bacteria > Bacillota > Clostridia > TANB77 > UBA1234 > RGIG6291. The sequence continues at coordinate 3,012 of CAZRQF010000073.1, read as the reverse complement.
GCTAAGCAAACACATGCACAGCACCGTTGACTAATTATGTAAAATATTGTATAATATCTATTGGTGACTAATATATTTTTTAGGAGGGTTTTCAAAATGAAAAAGCTCAGCGTTCTGATTCTCGTACTTCTCTTGGCGTGTTCTACTGTTTGCATGGCTACGGCTGAAACAAAGACAATTACGCTTGGCAATGATACTATTGCCAATACAACTCCTTTTGGCAATGTAGCTATCAATCAGCAATACCAGCTTTACAAAGGTATGGTTTTGACGGTTGTTGGCGAATACGATGGTTGGATGGTAGTAAAATACAATAATGAGTTTGGCACTTTGTTCATTGAAGTTGGTAGTCACAACCTTACAAATATGCAGATTCCGACTGCACCTACCAAAAAGAATGACGATACCATTACCTATGGTGTTGTTGGTGAGAAGTGGCAGGTTTGGGCAAGATACGAACCTAAGAGTGTTTTTGAAGACGGTGAAGAAAAGGGAGATAGAATTCTCCATGCGGGTGACAAAGTCGAAATTAACGGCGAAATTGTTACCGATGAACAGGGCAATGAATATTACCCTATTCGCATCGAAAGTAAGACTGGCGATGGATATGTACAGCGCTATGTGACGGCAAAGTACATCGATATTTTGATTGACTAATTAAAAAAGCTATCTGTAACTAAAATGCAGATAGCTTTTTTGTATGGCAAAAATATGGATAAAAAGTAGATGTTTTTGCAAAATAGAAAACAAACGAATAATGTAAGCACCTTTTAAATATGACCGAACGGTCAATTGACTTAAATCTTTGAAAGTAATATAATTTTCTTAGTATTTTAAGGGAGGTATTGCCGTATGAGAATAAATAAAAAAGCACCATTTTATGAAACAAGACAAATAACAGATTTAAAAGATATGTTAAATTCTAGTTGCGAGTTATATGGAGATAACATAGCTTTTTTAAAAAAGGATGTACCAGGTGGAGAATACATTGAGGTAAAGTACAATGAATATAAAAGAGATGTTGAGGCTTTAGGAACTGCACTTATTTCATTGGGGCTTAAAGGTAAAAATATTGCGATAATTGGCGAAAATAGATATGAGTGGGCAGTTTCTTATTTGGGTATATTAAATGGTACTGGTACGGTTGTGCCGCTAGATAAAGAGCTTCCAGAAGCAGAACTAGAATCTTTGATAAATCGTGGGGAGTTAAGCGCGATAATTTATTCAAAGAAAAAGGATGCACAAATAGAAGATATTAAAAAGAAAAATGAAACTATAAAATATTATATTTCTATGGATGCAGACGAAAATACAGAAAATAGTTATAAGAATTTATTAAAAAAAGGTAATGAATTATTAAATGCAGGAGATAGAAATTTCTTAGATGCAAAAATAGACCCTAATGCACCTTTAGTAATGTTATTTACATCAGGAACTACTGAACAATCAAAAGCGGTGTTGCTATCGCATTGGAATATTGCGTATGATTTAATATGTTCTTGTAAGTCAATTATGGTTAATCCAGAAGATAGATTTTTCTCGGTGTTGCCATTACATCATACATATGAATGTACAGCAGGTTTCCTAGTGCCAATATATAGAGGTGCATCTATTGCGTATTGTGAAGGTTTAAGACATATTTCACAAAACTTAAAAGAAGCAAAACCAACTATGGTGCTTGCCGTTCCTGCGTTGTTTGAAAATATGTATAAAAAAGTGTGGGACGCAGTAGAAAAGCAAGGCAAAACTAAATTAATAAAAGTTATGATAAAAATTAGTGATGCCCTTTATGCATGTGGAATTAATATAAAAGGAATACTATTTAAGAAAATTCATGAAAATTTTGGCGGAAGATTGAGAATTGGAATTGTAGGTGCAGCTGCAATGAATAAAGATATAATTGCAGGTTTTAGAAGTCTTGGTATACATATGATACAAGGATATGGATTAACCGAATGTGCACCGCTTGCAGCACTTAATAGAGATTGCTATTATAATGATGCATCGGCAGGAAGAGAAGTGCCAGGAATAAAGCTTAGAATAGACGAACCAAATGATGAAGGCGTTGGCGAAATATGTGTTCAAGGCGATAATGTAATGCTTGGCTACTATAAAAATGAAGAAGCAACTAAAAGGGCTTTAAGAGATGGCTGGCTACATACTGGTGACTTGGGATATTTTGATAATGATGGTTTCTTATTTATCACGGGCAGAATGAAAAATGTTCTTATAACTAAGAACGGAAAAAATGTATATCCTGAAGAGCTTGAAGATTTAATCAATAAAATAGATATTGTAAAAGAAAGTATGGTATATCAAACAGAAAACGAACAAAAAGATGATACAATGCTTGCTGCAATAATAGTGCCAGACTTTGATAAAGTGAAAGAAAAGTATGGCGAAATAACAGATGAAGAATTGAAAGAAAAAATTTGGGAAGAAGTAAAACTTGTAAACAAGCAATTGGTAAGTTATAAATATATTAAACAAATAAGACTAAGAAAAGAAGAACTAGAAAAGACAACTACATTAAAAATTAAGAGATATTTGGTAAAATAACAAAAAACGGACTTAGAAATATGCCTAAGTCCGTTTTTTATTGTAGTAAAAGTTATTTTACTGTTTCATCTTTGGCTTAGCGATTAATGCTGCAATAAAGCCAAAGATAATAGCCGCAGTAATTCCGCCAGCGGTTGCTTTTATGCCGCCAGTAAATGCACCAAGTAAACCGATTGAGTCTACTTCCTCCATAACACCTTTCCCGAGCGAATAGCCAAACCCAGTAAGTGGAACAGTTGCACCACTGCCAGCTAAATCAACTAATGGTTCATAAATACCAAGTCCCGTTAATATAACGCCAACAGTAACAAATAATACTAAAATTCTTGCAGAAGTTAATTTGGTTTTATCTATCAAGATTTGCCCAACAACACAAATTAGTCCGCCAACGATAAAACACCAAATATATTTAGTTATATCCATAAAATCCCTCCGTTTTATTAATAGTATGTA
>CAZRQF010000072.1:0-4802 GCA_964602275.1 uncultured Eubacteriales bacterium | reverse complement strand
TTAACAGAATTTAGAGAAGAATTTTATAAGGCTTATTATAATAAATAAAAAGATAGAAAATCACCAGTTTTTCTGGTGATTTTTTTAGTAAATAATCATTGCTTGTATGTCATTTTTTGTCTATAATATTTGTAAGAGGTGGTTTTTTATGAGTAAAAAGACGAAAGTTTTTATTTTTTTAGGGATTTTGTTAGCAATTGTTGCTTCGTTTTTTATAATTATAATTTCAATGAAAAGTGAAATTGTGCCGGAAATTTATGCATATTCAAATAGTAATAATGAAGCATTAGCCGTGAAAATGGGTTATTCATGGAATTCTTTTAATGGTACTATTTTAGCAGATGCATTAGAACTTGCAGATGTTGAGTATAAAAATGAGAATATGTTACTTGCATTGCCAGGAGAAAAGATAACCATAAAAAATTCAGATAATTCGAGTTTGAGTTATAAGTTTTATCCAGAAAGTTTTAGGTATTATGATAAGGCTAATAGCGAAATGAGCGTTAGTATAAGTAGTGATGCACTTTATAAAGAAAGCAAAATATTTGAATTTTCTGCACCTGAAACAGAAGGAACATATATTTATAATTTTACTTTGAATTATTATAAAAAGGGTACAGTAACTTATGCTTTAAAGGTAATTGTTTCTTCAGCTCCAACTTACAATGTTAGCGAAATAATAAATTATAAGAATACTTACATTGGAGATGCACCAACTGTTGGTGCGATATTAGATAAATTGCCATATGCTAAATATAAAGAAAGCTTTGCTTTGCGAACAGTAAATGAACCATATGAGTTGATTGTAAATTATGGCGAATTATCAACTTCAAAATCGTCTTTTGAAAATAGTTCTATTGCTTTATTTGCACTTATAAAAAATTTGGATATAATTTCTTATGTAGTTGTAGATAATACATATGTATATTCCCGTGCAGAAATAGAAAGTTTGGTTGGCAGAGATCTTTTAGAATATGCAGAAAATCCAGAGCTTTGGGAAAAAGAAGTTATATTTAAAGAAAAAGTTGAAAAGCAAAGTTTATTTATAGACATATATAAAGCAATATTAAGTGATATTTTATCTGATTTTGGAACGAATAATACATATGCAATAGATATTAGTACATTTGAACAAGATGAATTAATGCAATTAACAAATGCGGAAAAAAGGGAATTATTAGAGTTTTGTGTGCTAAATGCAAGTATAGTGTATGAATGCAAATATGATGAGTTTACAGGAAGTGCAATATTGGTGCATTGCTCAGAAATCTTAAATGAAGAAGAAATATATACATTTAAGGTTGAGATAAATAAATCTGGAAAAAGAGTAGAAAATATATATAAAGCTCAATTTGTAGAAAACAAATGGACTGTGGAAGAGATATAAAAAAGTTCCTCCCTCTTTATTGAGAGGGAGGAGCATTTTTAATGAAGTAAGTTGTCCGTTTTACAAGTGGTACAATTTCTTTAACATCTTTCGGTGCGGATTTGATTTTATCTTTAATACAGTAAAGTTCATATGCACCAAAAGCCAAAATTCCCATATGCTCAGCGACCATTCGAAGTTCTCGGTCATTGGTTACCAAAATTACATTGTTTTTTGCGGAATCTGCGAAAAACAAAAGCAATTTATCGGTATACGAAAGTTCATTGTTGGGAAAATTTTTACCAATGTTTCGATCAAAACATCTTGGCATTGCAACATTTGGAGCTCCATTTTTTAAAACCTTGATATTTTTTAGATGAATTTGATTGATTAGTTGTAAGGTATAGGAAATCATGATGTCTGTTTTAACTGGATCGTCTGCCAAAAAAGTTAATTCGGTCTTATTTTTTTCTAGAGTATAAAGGTCAAATAACTTTGCATATTGCGGAATTGCTTCGGAAAAATTCCGAATTCGCACGATGGATGAAGTATCAATCAATAGTGATACACGGTCAAGATTAAAACTCGCAGCTGCATTTCTATTTTTGGACATGAATCTTTACCTCCATATATATAAATAAATTTGATACCATATAAATTATAACACTAGTTTACATAAATGTAAAGAGAAAATTAATATCTTTACACGAAGTAGTATTTTTATGCTATAATCATAATATAATAATAAAAGGAGGTTTCGTGTATGAAAGTATTATTGACAGGTGGTGCGGGGTACATAGGCTCGCATACAGCGGTAGAGCTAATTAACGCAGGACATGAAGTAGTAATAGCAGATAATTTTTCAAATAGTAATATAGAGGTTCTTAATAGATTAAAGCAAATAACAGGGCAGGATATAAAATTATATAATATAGATGTAGCAGAAGTTGAAGATGTGAGAAAAATGTTTTCAGAAAATGCTTTTGATGCCGTTATACATTTTGCTGGGTTAAAAGCAGTTGGCGAGTCGGTTAGTATTCCAATAAAGTATTATAGAAATAATATAGATACGACTTTAACACTATTAGAAGTAATGAAAGAGTTTAATGTTAATAATTTTGTTTTTAGTTCATCTGCAACAGTATATGGCACTCCGGAAGAGCTTCCACTTAAGGAAGGTATGAAGACGGGTTGCACTAATCCATATGGCTGGACAAAGCTTATGAATGAGCAAATACTTACAGATGCAGCATTTGCAGATAAAGAACTTTCAATTGCACTACTTCGATACTTTAATCCAATTGGAGCTCATGAATCAGGATTGATTGGAGAAGCACCAAATGGCATACCAAATAACCTTATGCCATATATTTCCCAAGTTGCAATCGGTAAAAGAGAAAAATTGAGCGTATATGGTAATGACTACGAAACAGAAGATGGTACAGGAGTAAGAGATTATATACATGTTGTTGACCTTGCCAAAGGCCATGTGGCTGCAATTGAATATGTAGAGAAGCATAAAGGCGTAGAAGTATTTAATTTAGGGACTGGCACGGGATATAGTGTATTAGAAATAGTAAATACATTTTCAAAAGTAAATAATATTGAAGTTCCATATGTTATTGCAGATAGAAGACCAGGCGATATTGCAAAATGTTATGCAGATGCAAAAAAAGCATATGACTTAATGGGCTGGACTGCAACTAAAACATTAGAAGATATGTGTAGAGATACTTGGAACTGGCAATCAAAAAATCCTAACGGATATGAAGAATAAAAATTATACAGGTAGGTCAAGTGTATTGCAGTTCCTTAGTATTAGTGATATTCTGTGCTAAAGAGTAAGGAGGTAGTCATATGAATGAATTAGCAAAGGTTAAAAATAATAAAATGTATACGCTTGGCGAAGAGATAGCAAATGCGATAATCCACGGAATAGGAACACTTTTAAGTATAGCGGCGTGTGTGCTTTTGATTGTGGCAGCTGCGAAAAGTGGAAGTGCGATGAAAGTGGTATGTGCTTCTATTTATGGTGCGTCACTTATAATATTATTTTTGATGTCTACATTATATCATGCGTTGACACCTGAAAAGGCAAAAAAAGTATTTAGAAAGTTTGACCATGCAACGATATTTTTATTAATCGCAGGTTCATACACTCCGATAGTATTAGTATCGCTTGGTGGTGCATTAGGTTGGGTGATGTTTGGTATTATATGGGCAATAGCAGTGCTTGGAATAGTATTAAATTCAATAAATATAGAAAAGTTTAAGGTATTTTCAATGATAGCATATATCGTGATGGGCTGGTGCGTAGTGTTTGTAGCGAAACCTACAATTCAAAGTCTTGCACCAAATGGCTTGCTATTACTATTTTTAGGTGGATTAGCTTATACATTGGGAATAATATTTTATAAAATGAAAAACATAAAATATATGCATACGATTTGGCATGTATTTGTATTAGCAGGAGCTATACTTCAATATTTTTGTATGCAATTTTATGTAGTAGCATAATAATTAAACATACCCCCGCATATTTATATGTGGGGGCGATTTTTATGAAAAAGTTTATGATAATTGATATAAAAAAAGCATTTGGGGTTATGTTATTGGTTTGTATACTAATTGTTTGCGGAATGGTGAAAAGATATTCAAAAGAACAAATAAAAGAAGTTATAAACCAAAATCGTTTAATTCCAATATATAGTGTAGAAACACAAGATAAAAAGGTTGCGATTACTTTTGATTGTGCATGGGGAGCAGATGACATAGACGATATAATAGATGTCTTAGAGCAAAATGAAATAAGTGCTACTTTTTTTGTGGTTGGTTCATGGGTGGATAAGTATGCAGACGCAGTTCAAAATTTGGCAGATGCTGAGCAAGAAATAGGCAATCACTCAAATAGCCATTCACATGTAAATAATCTTTCATATAATGATAATATAGACGATATGAGGAAGTGTAATGAAAAAATAGAAAGAATAACTAATGAAAAAGTAAAATATTACCGAGGTCCATATGGAGAATATAATAATATCGTTATAAAAGCTGCAGAGAGCTTAAACATGCAAGTTGTTCAATGGGATATAGATACACTTGATTATACGGGAAAAACGCCAGATGAAATGTGTGAGAGAATAAAAAGTAAAATAAGAAATGGGTCAATAATTTTGATGCATAATGATACAAAATATACAGCTTCTCGGATTACAGCAAATAATAGATACAATACGGAGAAGCTGGATATGAAATAGTACCACTAGAAGAACTTGTGTACAAAGAAAATTATACAATTGATAATACAGGAAGGCAAAAAAATAGTTAGTATATGTAAATGTGAAAGCAAGTTGGTCTACAAAAACGGTTGACAAAATCTGGGTGAGCTGATACAATACACTCGTAAAATTAGTTTTTTAATTGTTATGGAAAG
>CAZRQF010000071.1:0-4811 GCA_964602275.1 uncultured Eubacteriales bacterium | reverse complement strand
TTTATCATATTTTGTCAATTTATTTTCATCGACATTTTATGACCTTTTTCGACACGCAAGCCTTGAAACCCGCTATTTTGAGGTCGCCTCATGGACACTGCCTCCCTACAAAAACACGAAAAAAACTGGCACAAGTTCCTACTTGTACCAGTTTCATTTTTATTCATAGATAAATGTGCTATCAAATATTTGCATTTTTTCTTCTGCTTTTGTTGATATTATTAATATTGCTATTCCATCTTGCACTTTTATTTTTATGTTTTTGCTATTGTCTAGCATGGCTTTTATTGTTTCGTTTTCGCCATACTCTTCTTTTAAGTTTTCCACTCTTTTTAGCATTGCTTCTTGCACTTCGTAAATTTGTTTTTCATTCGTTAGTTTGGCAATGGCTATTTCTTCATAGTTTTCTTGTGTTTCTGCTTGCATTACTACCATTTCTAAATTCAAGTTATATTTTGTTTCTATTTCACTTTTTGATAACACTTTCATACTGTCTGTTTTTATTTCGTTTGTTACATTTTGTATACTATATTCTTCGTTTAAAGCCTTTTCATATATAATATCACTTTTATTTGTTTCTTTTTCGTTATCTTTTTTATCACTTTTACACCCTGCAAGAGTTAGTACAATTATAATGCAAATTATCATTATAAAATTCTTTTTCATTACTAAGCCCCCTTCTACTTGTTTACATTTTCCATTGTTGGTAATGTATCATCGTAAATTACCGGACCTTCTACTAAGTCTTTTTGATTATATGTGTTTGCTGAATTTTTTCCTGCAAGTGTAATTATTTTTTCTATTGCAAGTGATAGTTTTCCCTCTGGCATTTGTTCATTTGCAGTTATTATCGCTTTCCAGTTTGTGCTATCAGTTGATGTAACATCTCTAACTTCCACACCACCTATTGTAACTGTTGGTGCGCCTTTCAAGGCTTTTGATGCTGTAAATGTAAGTGTTACTGTACCGCCTTTTTTTACATATCCTGTCTTTCCATCTATTTCTGGTTTTTCATTATACATTCTAATATTTGATATTGTAACATCTTGGTCATCTATGTTATATCTATCCGAGCTACATATAGCATCTGGCGTTTCATTTCCCACGGCATCTTTTACTCCTGCATTTATCCATAGGTAGTACTCTCCTATTGCTCCTGCTGGTGTTGTTATCTCTGCTGTCGCATTATTTACGGTTGCTGTGTTTGTTGTAGCTATCGTATTAAATGTTGTTGGCTTTTCTGTGTTGCTAAGTGACCAAGCGTATTGTATTACTGTTTTTCCTGCAATTCCTGCTTTTGTGTCTTGAAGTGTTACTACAGCTGTATGGCTTGTGCTAAGTATTGTTGGCGTGTCACCTGCTTTTGGTGCTATCGATACTTGTGGCGGTGTTTGGTCTAAGGCTGTTATTGTAAGTGGCCCCCACTCTTCGCCATAGTTTGGCACTGGCTGTCTTGTATCTTTTACTCTTGCCTTTAATTCTACTGTTTCTTCTCTTATTATAAGTTCTGTTGTTTCCTCTATCCAAGTTTTGCCGTTATCTGTTGTATATTCTATCGTTAAGTTTGGAAGTGTTGTATCTAATGGTTGGAATTCAATTTTAAATGGTTCTTTCACATAATAGCCATCTGGAATACCATTTATTCCTTTTACATTAGGAACTTTTGCTGTAACCGTGTTTGGTATTTTATATGCTTCATTTTCGTTTTCACAATTATCTATTGCTTTTACATATATATCATACGCTTTATTCTGTGTTAAATCGATGTATTTTTTTGTTCCAGCGTTATCGCCAGTTTCTACTAAGCTGCTCCATATTATTCCTTTGCCGTCATTATAGTCTATTCCGAAATAATATCCCTTTATACCTGTGCCGCCCTCATTATCCTGTGTATATGCTATAACTTCTATTGTGCATGTAGTAGCTTGTGTAACTCTTGCATATGAGCCTACTGCATCAAATGGATTTGGTGGAGTTACATCTAGCACTTTTGAACATACATCACAAACCTTATCATCATTTTTATCAATATGTTCTTCTTTAAGTATTTTTCCATCTTCTGCACAGTCTATCTTACCATCAGTGCTTTCGCATTCTTCGTCACATTCTCTCCAGTGATGTGTAGCATCTGTAATCCAGCCTGTATCTGTATGTTCTTCTGAATATTCACACAATGTACAGTATCTTCTGTGTGAATATTCGCCTGTTATTTCATATGCAATTTTATGCAATGTTTTTACAGATTCCCATCCACAAACTGAACAAACTTCTCTATGATATTTTGCATCATAAACAGTTGGTGTTTCTGAAAGCTTTATTCTTACATATCCTTTTAAGTGTTCTTCTGTATCTTTCTTCGTTCCACATCTTGTACATTCTTTCCAATGTCTAGTCGCATCTGTTGTCCATATTTCTTCGCCTGTTATTTCATTTGTGGCAAAGCTATGTCCTTTTGCTGGGTCGGCCGAATTAATTGCACCACATCTACTACATATTCCTGCTGATGTACAAGTTGATGGTAAGAAAGCGTGTCCTAATGCATTTTCGTGTCCTGCCTTTGGAGTTCCACAATAAATACATTTTGAACCTTTTGTACATGTTTGAATTGAGTATGCGTGCTTACCGTCTGGCGATTCGTTACAAATAGTACTTTCTATTGTTCCATCTAAAAGTGTTGCGTTAATTTCTACTAAGTATGCTTCACCTGTTACATAGTCTACTAATACTATTTTTACAATATCTGATGTAGGATTTTTTAGGTCATTTTCTATATATTTTTCAGTTTCTCTAACTCCAAGTTCGCCTGCTGATTTTGCATCAATGAAGTACCACAAATCTTCTGCTTTTACTGCAAAATCTTCTGGCAATCCTGATATATTAGCTATGCTATCTGCTTTCATTGGGTATCCTACATAATATGTATTTGCTTCAACATGCTTATCGTTTTGTCTATTATTTGCAGCATCTGAAATTAGCTTTAACACAGTCGTTGTTTCTGTTTTATTCGATTCTTCAATGTAGTTATAACCTACATTTACAACGATGCTTATAAGTATAATTATCGATACTACAATAATTATCAAAGATACTAATGAAATACCTTTATTTTTACCGCTCATAAAAATTTCTCCTATTTACAAATTTACTCTACAACTTTCTCTATAAATTCTATGTCATATGCATTTGCAAAGTCTAAAGTTGATTGAGCATTCAATGTTGTAGAAGCACCTGGTGCAATAGTTCCAAGAGTTGCACTAATGTCTGTAATTACTTTTCCGTTTTTATCAAGCAATCTTATATATAAATCTTTTTCTGTGATTTTTTCTGAAGATGTGTTGTATACATCTGCTGTAATTTTTGTCATATTTACGATTTCTGATAATCTAATGTTTCTAAATTCTAATTCTCCCATTTTTTTAGTAGCATTTGCTATGTTGCTACTAATGTTTACTCTTGTTCCATCATTTTCATATTTTATGAATTCGTCATTATCAACTACTTCTTCACCCGATATTTGATTATTTTTAATATCGTTATTTTCTTTGTATGTTTCTTTCTTATCAAAGAAGCAACCCGTCATAGAAGCACACATAACACAAAAAGTTAAACATCCTAAAACTATTTTCTTTGTATTTTTATTCATACCGTTCTCCTCCTATAATTATAATCCATGCATTTATAATACTATTTTACTATACATGCAATATTTTTGTAAAGAAAAGTAGAAGTTTGTAACATAAATTTAACATTTCATAAAACATGGAAAAGCCCAGGATTTCTCCTAGGCTTTTATATTATATATTCTCATAGCATTGTCCATTGTTGTTTTTGCTATTTCTTCTACTCTCTTATTTCTTATTTCTGCTATTTTCTCCGCCGTTTTTATAACATACGAAGAATCATTTCTTTCGCCTCTATATGGCACAGGTGCTAAGTATGGACAATCCGTTTCTATTAGTAGTCTATCTTCTGGAATTGTTTTTGCAACTTCAACTATGTTTTTTGCATTTTTAAAAGTTACTGTTCCAGATAATGAAATGTATCCATCTAGCTTAATTATTTCTTTTGCTATTTCCACGCTTGAAGAAAAGCAATGCATTATAAATCCCGCATTTATCTTGTTATGCTTTAATATTTCTAGCATGTCCATATCTGCATCTCTGCTATGTATTACAATTGGTAAATTTAGCTCGTTTGCGATGTTTATTTGTTCTATAAAATATTTCTTTTGATTTTCTTTATTTGTATTATCATAATGATAATCTAACCCAATTTCGCCAATAGCAACTACTTTTTTATTTTTTGCCAAATCTTTTATGTATGACAAATCTATCTCGGCATCACATTCTTCTGGGTGTGCACCTACAACCGCAAAAATGTTTTTGTATTTTTGAGCAAACTCAACTGCCGCTTTAGATGTATCAAGGCTATATCCAATTTCGGCAATATATTTTACTCCCGCTTCAAAACATTTCTGCACCACTTCTTCTCTATCATTAGAGAATGCTTTATCACACAAATGTGCATGCGAATCAAATAGTTCCATTTTTTCTTCTATTAATGCTTTTATACCTAATCATTCTCCTTATCAATAACTACACATGCGATAGCAAAATCGTCATCATGTGATAAGCTAATTTCTATATTTTTTATATTATTTTTATTTGCTATTTTTTCAAGACTTCCATGCAATTTAAGATATGGCTTTCCATTTTCTAATTTGCAAACTTCTGCATCTTTCCAAGATATGTCATCGTTTATGCTTGGCGATACCGCTTTGTAAATAGCTTCTTTTGCTGCAAATCTCGCAG
>CAZRQF010000070.1:0-4835 GCA_964602275.1 uncultured Eubacteriales bacterium | reverse complement strand
TTTTTGCTAATTAATAGTAAAATTATCAAAAATATGGTAATATATAAGCGTAAAGGCTTGATATTTTTTGCTTCTATGTATAAAATAGTTTACACATTCTGCAATTAAGGAGATTATATGAAGTTTAGTACGGAAAAAATTTCGTTTAGAAGTTCTAATAATGTTAATATAGTTAGAGGCAAAATATTAACGCCTATTTGTGACGAAATTAAAGGCGTTGTGCAAATTTCTCATGGTATGTGTGAGTACATAGATAGATATGATGAATTTGCAAAATTTTTACTAGAAAACGGATATGTTGTTGCAGGTCATGACCATATTGGGCATGGCGATTCTGTAAATTCTGAAAAAGATAGGGGATTTTTTGCAAAAGAAAATGGATATGAATTTCTTATAAAAGATTTTCATTATATGACTAACATCATAAAGAAGAGATATCCAAAAGTTCCGCTTTTTTTGCTAGGACATTCGATGGGTACTTTTATAGTAAGGTGTTATCTTGCAAAATATCATGATAAAATAAATGGTGCAATACTACTTGGTACTATGGGACCACAATGGCCGGTTGATGCGGGCATACAGCTTGCTAATAGACTAATACAAAAAAGAGGAGAAATGTATAAAAGTAAAAAGCTTGATCAATTATCTTTTGAGTTTGCAAATATTGGTTTTGAACCTGTGGTTAACAAATATGATTGGACATGTAGGGATAGTGAGGTAACGAAGTGTCATGTTGCAGATGAAAAGATGGGATTTATTTTTAGTGTTTCTGCTTTTAAAGATTTATTCTTTTTGATAAAGTATTGTAATGATGAAAAATATATAAAAGATACTCTTAAAAACTTGCCTATGTTAATAATGTCAGGAACTAAAGATCCTGTTGGCGAAAATGGTAGTGGAGTAAAAAAGGTTTATGAGCTATATAGAAAAGTTGGAATAAAAGATGTTACTTTTAAGCTATATGAAGAATGTAGACATGAACTGTTAAATGAATTAAACAAAAAAGAAATTTATAAGGACATCCTAGATTGGATAGAATTAGTAAGGTTTGGAGAAGAATAATATGATGATTTTTATAGTAATATTAGTTGTTGTTTTTTTAGTTTATTTAGGATATATGCTGTATTTTAAAGAGTATGTAGATGTATGTAGAATGTTTGATTTGTTAGAAAAGACATTGGATACTAGAGATTTGCTTATTACAAAGATAATTGATGAAATAAAAAATAAGCGAATAAAAGAAAGTACAGTAAAGCTTATAAATAAAAGAGTAAAAGCAAGAAAAAGTGGATTTAATGAAAAAATTAAGATAGATGTTGAATTAAATAAATGTTTAAAAGAAACATATCAAGAATTAAATAAACTAATAAAAAATCCAGTTGTAAAAGAAACTTTTTTAAGAATAATAACACTTGAGAAAAAACTTAAATTGCAAAGAGAAGAATATAACAAATTGGTTGAAAAATATAATAGAAATATAATACATCATAAAACGGTTTGCATGACAATTATTAGAATGCGTCCGTTAGATACATATAAAAGTTCTGGCAAAGATTAATGCCAGAACTTTTTTTCTCAAAAATTAAGTGCTGCAAGCGTGATAAAAGTTTTATAATCCTAAAATGTTTTCTTTTAGTTCACAGTGAGAACACAATTACATTGTATTATTTAGATAGATTTTTTTAGGAGGTAAAATATGTTAATTAAAAATAATTTCTTTTTAAGACATGCAAAATTGTTATGGATTTTGCTTGGTGTGGTGATAGTAGTCGCTGTACTATTTAGTATATTTGGATTTTCACGAAACAAAAAAGTGACTTTTGCTCAAATGAATAATAATATTGCTATTGTGCAAAAAGGGGATATATCTGTAAGCATATCTGGCTCGGGCACGATAGAGTCTGCTAGTGCTAAAAATATTGCATCAGAGGTATCTGCAAAAGTAAAGTCAGTTAATGTTAGCGTTGGCGATAAGGTTAGCAAAGGTGATGTTCTTTTTGAGCTTGATTCTTCTGATTTGGAAACTCAGATAAGAAATAAGCAAAGAAGTGTTACTAATTTATCTAAAACAGTATCTTCATATAAAGAAGATGTAAATAATTTAAATGTTCACGCAACTCAAGCAGGTTATGTAAGTAATTTAAAATATTCAAAAGGAGATACAGTAAATAAAAATTCTGTTCTTTTTGAAATCACAGATTCTTCAACATACAAAGTGGAAGTGAAGGTATATTACAATGAAAAAAATCCAGTTAGTATTGGAGATTCTGTTAAGCTGATGTTTTCGGAAACTTTTACATATATTGATGGTGTTGTTACAAATGTTAGTGATATTAAAGAGCAAAGTACACTTGGTGGTCAACTTCAAACTGTGGAAATTGAAGTTGAAAATCCAGGATATACATTAGAAGGCGTTGAAGTTTCGAATATATCAATTAAGACAGTACAAGGTTTGACTGTTACTTCGGCTACAACAGGAACATTTGTAGCAAATGAGCCAAAAAGCTTTAAATCTCCATCATCTGGAACTATAAAAGAAATGTATATAAATAACGGTTCGTATATTTCAGATAATCAATTAATCATAGTTTTAGAAAATGATGATTTGTATGACGATTTATCAGATGCAAAACTTTCTCTTTCTGATGCACTTACAGAACTTAATGATATTAAGAGCGATTCGTCTTTCTACACGATAACATCTCCAATTGATGGAATAGTAACATCTGTTAATATATCAGAGGGCGATTATGTAAGAAGTGAAAGTACAATTGCTAAGGTAGTAAATAATTATGACATTGAATTTGAAATTGATGTTGACGAATTAGACATATTAGATTTAGAAGTAGGCCAAAAAGCCAAAGTAACAATTGATGCAATTGAAGAAACTGCTGTGACACCACTTGAAGGTACTGTATCTGAAATTGCACTTGAAGGTACTACAATGAGTAGTGTTACATCATATCCAGTAACTATTTCTTTAACGGGTAATGATGATATAAAAATGGGAATGAATTGCAGTGCAGAAATAATTGTTGAAAGTGCGGAAGATGTGCTAATGGTGCCTGTTGAAGCAATAACTTCAAGAAAAGGTAAATACTATGTAACTTTGGAAAATAATGAAACTAAAGAAGTTGAAGTAGGAATATATAATGAAGATTATATTGAAATAGTTAGTGGGCTTACTGAAGGCGAAAAAGTAATATTGCCAACTACTGTTTCTGGAAATACTAAAAATACTGAAAAACAAGGCATGGGTCAAATGGGCGGCTTCTCTGGCGGAGGAATGCCAACAGGAGGTGGAATGCCTAGCGGTGGCGGAATGCCTGGTGGTATGAATATGGGAGGAGGCAGATAATACATGATACATATTACAGATTTGTGCAAGACATATAAGATGGGCGAAAATGAAGTGCATGCTTTAAACCATATTAATCTTAATATAAAAGAACATGAATTTGTTTCTATTATAGGACCATCTGGTTCGGGAAAGTCTACTCTTATGAATATGTTAGGATGTTTAGATGTACCAACAAGCGGAGAGTACATTTTAGATAACAAATCGATAAAAAAGATGTCTGATGATGAACTTGCAGAAATAAGAAATAACAAAATAGGTTTTGTATTTCAGGGGTTTAATTTGTTACCTAAGCTTACAGCAGTTGAGAATGTTGAATTGCCACTTATATATCAGTCGGTTAGTGCAAAAGAAAGAAGAGAGCGTGCAACAAAAGCATTAGAAGATGTTGGACTCGGCAAAAGAATAAATCATAAGCCAACTGAATTATCTGGTGGACAACAACAAAGAGTGGCAATCGCTCGAGCTCTTATAACAAATCCGCCTTTAATATTGGCAGATGAACCAACAGGAAATTTGGATACTAGCTCTGGAAAAGAGATAATGGAAATATTTAAAAAATTAAATGAAAATGGAAATACAATAGTTTTGATAACACATGATAATGATGTAGCAAAACAAGCGAAGAGAGTTGTTAGAATCCAAGATGGAAAGCTAAGTGAAATTGGAGGAGAGTAAAATTGAGTTTTATTTTAAGTTTTAAAATGGCCTTGAAGAGCATTTTTTCAAATAGATTGAGAACTTTCTTAACAATGCTTGGCGTAATAATAGGTGTTGCTTCTGTAATTGTTGCTGTCGGCTTTGCGAAAGGAAGTACAGAAAGTATCACTAGTAGTATAGAAAGTATAGGCACTAACTTAATAACTGTTAATTTAATGGGAAGAAGGACATCTAACATAACATATGATGATGTGGCTGAGCTATTAGAAGAGATGGACGGAATAGATGGATATGCTCCAGTTGTAAATGGAATGGCTACAATAAAAAATGATAAAAACACAAGTCTATCTACAAATTATGTAGGAACAAATTCGGATTATTCTGTTGTGCAAGATAAAACTATTCAAGAAGGTAGATTTTTAACATCTTTTGATATAACGGGTTCTATGAATGTTGCTGTAATTGGAACTTATGTTTCAAACGAATTATTTCCAGATGGTGACGCAGTTGGAAATTATATAAAACTAAATGGTCAAAAGTTTAAAGTGGTAGGAATACTTACGCAAACTGAGGGCGGAGAAGAAGGAACTGCCGATGATACAATTATCATACCATATACAGTAGCTCAAAGATTAACTAGAGCAGGAAGCGTAAGCACGGTATATTTAAGAGCAACTGACCACGACAATACTGAAAAAGTTGTTGAAGATACAGAAAAACTATTATATTCACTTTATGAAAATGAAGACTACTACAATGTAATGAGCCAAGAAGCAATGCTAGAAACCTTAAATAGTGTTACAGATACTATGATGGT
>CAZRQF010000069.1:0-4836 GCA_964602275.1 uncultured Eubacteriales bacterium | reverse complement strand
CATGGCTTACAAAGCTTAAGACAAGGTCTTATGAATTCTTGTAACCCTGTTTTTATGACGGTTGCCATGAAGATTGGCAAAGAAACTTTTTATAAATATTTAGATGCTTTTGGAATTTCACAAAATACAGGGTCAGGAATTTTAGGAGAAACTTCTGGTATTATACATGATGTTAAAGATGCGACACAGTCTACTTTAGCTACTGCTGGATTTGGTCAAGGCTTTACACTAACGCCACTTAACATGCTAAATGCAATATGTGCAATTGCCAATGACGGAAAGCTTATGCAACCTAGAATAGTAAGGCAAATTATAGATAACGATGGAAATGTTGTTGAAGAAGTAGAAGAAAAAGTTGTAAAACAAGTAATATCAAAAGAAACAGCAGATAAGGTGCTTGATATGATGGAAAGCGTTGTGTCTGATGGTACTGGTAGATATGCTCAAGTAAAAGGTTATTATATAGCAGGAAAAACAAGTACAGCTGAACAAGGAAGAGGCTCTGATAAAAAGTATGTAGCTTCATTTATTGGGCTTGCACCTGCAGATGATCCAGAAGTTGCAATTATATTTAACTTATATAATCCGCAAGGTCAAAATGGACATCAAGGCGGAGGAATATGTGCACCAGTTGTTGGTAATATATTAAGTGAAGTATTAGAATATTTAGAAGTTGCCAAAGATTATGAATATGAAGATAATACAGAAAATACAGTAACTGTTCCAAATGTTACTAACAGAACTTTAGCGGAGGCTAAAAAGATGTTAACAAATATAGGGCTAAAATATAGTGTTGACGAAAATGCTGAAACTACTGATGATTCTATGGTTGTTTCTCAAATGCCAGTAGCAGGTGAAACTTTGACCGAAAAATCCTTAGTTAAGTTATTTGTACAAGGAAATGATACAAGATTTGGAACTACGGTTCCTGATGTTAGAAACATGGATATATCAACTGCAACAAAGACTCTTTCTGATGCAAATTTAAATATAAAAATTTCTGGAAGCGGAGTTGCAATATTGCAAACACCAGCTGCTGGAACAAATGTAGAACAAGGCACTATTGTAAAAGTTGAGTTTAAGCCTGCTGGAATAGATGTTGAATAGTATGTAATAGCGATTTATCGCATATACATATAAATATCAAGAGTGTAATTACAGACTTGGTATAAATATTTTAAATTTTATTTTGGATACGCTCTAGGTATCTAAAGAAGGAGGATAACATGAAGTTATTAGAAGTTTTAAGAGGTATTGAAGAAGTAAGCATTAAAGGTGAGGCAGAAAAAGAAATTACGGGAATTGCGTATGATTCACGAGAGGCAAAGGCAGGAGATTTATTTTTTGCTATTGTTGGCTTTAAAACAGATGGTCATAAGTATATTCAAAATGCACTAGATAATGGTGTAGATGTGATATGTGTTCAAGAGGGAGCAGAGTTTGTAGATGTACCTTCTAATGTGACACTTATTACTTGCAAAGATACTAGAAAAGTATTAGCACTTGCATCATGTAATTTTTACAATCACCCATCTAGGGATTTTAAACTAGTTGGTGTCACAGGAACAAAAGGAAAAACTACTACAACTTATATGATAAAAACTATACTAGAAAGAGCTGGAAAAAAAGTTGGACTTATAGGAACAATCGCAAACATGATTGGCGATAAAGCAGTAGAAGCGACGAGAACTACACCAGAAAGTAGCGACTTACAAAAGCTTTTTAGAGAGATGGCGGACGAAAAATGTGATGTTGTTGTAATGGAAGTTTCGTCACATTCACTTGCACTAGATAGAGTGCTTGGTTCTTCATTCGATATTGGAATTTATACAAATTTATCTCAAGACCATTTGGATTTTCACGAAACATTTGAAAATTACTTGGCAGCAAAAGCAAAATTATTTACAATATGTAAAGAGGGTTTTGTAAATTGCGATGATATGTATGCAAAACAATTAATGGATATAGCTACATGTCCTATATCAACTTATGGAATAGATAATAATCCATTTGTTTCTGCAAGAGATATAATAATTACAAATAGTTATTCAGAGTTTAAAATACCATTTAATAGAGTTATGCAAAAAATAAGAGTAGGTATCCCGGGAAGATTTACAGTATATAATGCACTTGCGGCTATTTGTGCTTGTGCAAAGCTTGGATGTAGCGTAGAAGATATGATTTTAGGTTTAGAAGAAGTAAAAGTTCCAGGAAGATCTGAAATTGTTCCTAATACTAGAAATCTTACAGTAATGGTTGACTATGCACATACTCCTGCAAGCTTAGAAGGAATTTTAAGAGCGGTAAAAGCTTATACAAAAGGAAAAGTTATTTGCGTATTTGGTTGTGGCGGCGATAGAGATACAGCCAAAAGACCAATGATGGGTGAAATAGCAGGAAAGCTTGCTGCATATACAGTTATTACTTCTGATAATCCAAGAAGTGAAGATCCAAAAGCTATTGTAGATCAAATAGAAGAGGGAATTAAAAAGACAAAAGGTAAATATACCGTAATAGTGGATAGAGCTAAAGCAATTGATCATGCAATACGACAAGCAAAGAAAAATGATATAGTATTAATTGCTGGAAAAGGACATGAAACTTATCAAGAAATAAACGGAGTTAAAAAGCATTTTGATGATAGAGAAGTTGCAACAGAAGTAATGAAAAAATTACCAGAATCTAAAAATGATGATATATATGCATGGTAGTTAAAAACAAACATGAGGTGGAGGAAATATGAACGCACAAATTAAAGTTTTATTAGCATCATTTGTTGGAACATTGATACTTGGAATTATTGTTATACCAATATTAAAAAAATTAAAAGTAGGGCAAGTGGTTAGAGATGACGGACCGAAGAGCCATCTAAAAAAGAGTGGAACGCCTACAATGGGTGGAATAATAATGTTACTTGTAATAACTTTGGTTTCGGCAGTTTCGGCAATAAAGTATCCAACTATTTTGCCAGTTGCACTACTTACACTTGGGTATGGTGTGGTTGGATTTTTAGACGATTTTATAAAATTGGTACTAAAAAATCCAACAGGTTTAAAACCTAAGTATAAGATGTTGGGGTTAATTATAATTTCGGTAGCATTTATTTTGTATTTACTATCTACAGGATTTACAACAGAAACATATTTACCAATTTTTAAAACATATATATTACTGCCAAAATGGGTGTATATACCTTGTGCTGTTTTTATAATGCTTGCGTGTACGAATAGCTTAAATTTAACTGATGGACTAGATGGGCTTGCAGCAGGTGTGAATGCGATAATCATGATATTTTTCACATTTATTTCATTAGTGTTTGGTAGCAAAGAGATGAGCATTTTTTCTGCGATAGTGACAGGAGCTAGCATAGGTTTTTTAGTGTTTAACCTATATCCGGCGAAAGTGTTTATGGGGGATACTGGCTCGCTTGCATTAGGTGGAGCATTTTGTGGTGTGGCATTATTATTAAAAATACCACTTATATTAATTGTAGTTGCAGGTGTTTGCGTGATAGAGGCTTTATCCGTGATATTGCAAGTTAGCTATTTTAAAGCAACTAAAGGAAAAAGATTGTTTAAGATGGCACCAATTCACCATCATTTAGAACTTTCGGGTTGGAAAGAAACAAAGATAGTAGCAATGTTTTGGAGCATAACAGCTGTGCTATGTGTGCTTGGCGGATATATGCTTTAATTTCTCAAAATTAGGAGGCAATATGACTACAAGTAAAGATAAAAAAATATCACTTATAGTAAAAAATAAATCTTTAGACTATGGTTTGCTGATTGTAGTTTTGGTACTGCTTGCAATTGGACTTGTAACAGTATTAAGTGCAAGTGCCCATTATTCGCTTAGAACAGAGGGCGATAGTTACTTTTATGTGAAAAAACAATTAAAATTTGCAGTGCTTGGAATAGTTAGTATGCTAATTATATCAAAATTAGATTATCGAATTTTTAATAGTAGGATTTCATACGCTTTGCTTGCAGTATCTCTCGTGCTTTTGTGCTTAGTTTTTGTACCAGGAATAGGCGTAACAAGAAATGATGCAACAAGGTGGATAAGAATAGGTGGCTTTCAGTTTCAACCGTCAGAAATAATGAAAGTAGCAATAATATTTTTTATTGCTACTATGATTTCAAAAAATCCTAAAAAAATAAAAAAGTTTTGGACTGGACTTGTGCCATACTTGGCACTACTTGGAGTAGTTTGTGTGCTGCTTTTAAAAGAACCACACATGAGTGCGGCTGCAATTATAGCAGTTATTGTTATTGCAATGATTTTTGTTGCGGGAGCTAAAATGAAACATCTTGTACCAATTGGAATAGTTGGTGGAATTGGTGCTTTTATACTTGCATATACATCAGAATATAGATGGAAAAGAGTTATGATTTTCTTAGACCCATGGCAAGATGCAAGGGGAGATGGATATCAAATAATTCAATCTTTATATGCAATTGGTTCTGGTGGATTATTTGGTGTGGGACTTGGCAAAAGTGTACAAAAATATTTATACATACCAGAACCGCATAATGATTTTATATTTGCAATATGGGCAGAAGAAATGGGACTTTTCGGAGTAATATTGATAATATTATTATTTGGAATATTTATATGGCGTGGAATAACGATTGCACTAAAAGCACCAGATATATTTGGTTCGCTTATTGCAACCGGAGTAACAGTAATGATAGGAATACAAGCAATATTTAGTATTGCGGTAGTGTCTTCTTCAATGCCAGTAACCGGAATACCGTTGCCATTCTTTAGCTATGGTGGAACAGCACTTTTAATATTATTATCATGCGTAGGTGTATTGCTCAGCGTATCAAGGCA
>CAZRQF010000068.1:0-5067 GCA_964602275.1 uncultured Eubacteriales bacterium | reverse complement strand
TTAAAATATTATTTAACTTTTCTGATAAATTCTGATTATTCATACAAATCACTCCCTATCAGTAAATTACAATAATTACAAAAACAAGTCAATTGTTTTTTACTTTTAAAGTATAAAATAAAATCTGTTTTACTCACTCATTAATTATATCTGAAATTAAAAGTGGATTTTACTGTAACTTTTTTCAAACAAAGAGATAATAATAAAATAAAAGACAAACAAATATTAAAAAAAGCAGATTTTAAAATCCGCTTTTTTTAATCCCTTTTTGCATTATCCATATTTTTCAATGCATATTCACAAGCTTGAATTACAAATCGTGAAAATGTTACATTCTTTCCTCTAATCGCTTCTTCTATCTCTTCAATTAATCTAATTGGAAATCTAATAGTTTTATTTTCCGTTTCATTTTTATAATATTTTATTTGAAAAGACATAATCTCACTCCCTTTATTCAATAATTGTAATGCAACCAAGTTTGCAAATAAGCATTGCGTTTCGTATTACATTTTGTATTGCATTTTGCAATGTTATGTAGTATAATAGAATTATGTATACAAGAAAAGGGGGAGATTTTATGAATAATAATCAAAAAAATTCATATGGAAAAACCAGCGTTGTATGTGGGGCAATATCTTGCTTTATTTTGCCTTTCATATTTGGCGTAATTGCTATCGTTTTTGGAATACTAGGAATATCAAAGCAAGCCGAAACCTCTTCAGAGAAAGATACCTCATCAATTATCGGAATTGTTTTAGGTGTAATTTCAATATTGTATTCTTTTTATGTTACAGGACAAATTTAGAAATTTTATGTGAATATTTTACAAAAGATAGGTGGTGATTAGTAATGAAAAACCAAAAAGGAATTAATTCAATAATATTAATACTTATTATAGTAGCTATATTAATGCTTTTAGTAATCTCAAATCCGTCACAACCTGATACAAGCGGAAGACCTGTTAGTGGTAATAATGCATATGAATACTTATCAAGCCATAAGCCAAGTTCAGAAAAAATAGCAAATGCAACAACCATTGATTATGTAAGTTTGTATAAAGGTGCAAATACATTGAATGGTAACTTTTATAAAATAACAGGTGAAATTGTTCAAGTCGTAAGTGGCAACTATTATCATATTAATATGACAAAATCAGGTGAATATTATACTTATTATACAGATCGTATTCAAATTTCACTTATAGGTACTCCTAGTGAAATATTAATGGAAGGTGACATCATTTCTTTTGTAGGAGAATCACTTGGTAATTATACATACACTACTGTTTTAGGAAATCAAACTACAGTTCCATTTTTAAGAGTATATGCTGAAAACTTGAAAGTTGTTGGGCATACCGACTAATGAATATCCCTCAGTAACTGGGGGTCTTCTAAATACAATCAAAGACAAATATCATAAAAAAATATGTCTAAAAAAAGATAGGTAGTGATAAGCAATGAAAAATAAAAAAGTCAATTTTAAAAAATTAATATTTTTTGCAATAATTATTATTTGGATTTTAATAACTATTGCAAATAATCAAGGAGGAAGTGTATGGACAGATATTAAATGGGGATATATGCCGTCCACTGAATACTATGAACTAAAACTAGCAGCAACAAGAAGTGAAGTTTTAGGAAGTGGCAAAGGAACATTATCATTAACGAGTTTTAACACATTAGGTAGAGATGTAAAAAAAGCAAAAGGTAAATGGTTTAAAAATACTAATGTAAACTTTAGAGCTAAAACATTTGAAGGTACCACTGGCGAAATGGTTACATTGACTGATGGAATACATGTTGCTATTTTTATGTTTACCAGCGGAGACAATTATGTACAATACACTTTTGCAGATGAAGATTTTTTAGAATATCTTGGTATGACTGATTATAACCTTCTTGGAGGTTATAAAATTACTATTAATAAATAAACGAAAAATATATCTGTATGAATTTTGCACAAACCACATAAGTTAACTTTCACAACTTTTTATTTCACTATGACTATATAAAATATTTTTAAACTTCAAAAATATTTTAACCTAATTAACTCCATAAATTAATAATTATGGAGTTAATTAGGTTAATTTTTTGTATAATAATCCAAAGTGCCAACTATTTACTTAATACCGCTACATCTTATTACCTCTCCGGGTTTCTCATTCCGTACTTTACTAAGTTTCTATCCACCCAGTTCATTTCCGTATCTGGATTTAATTCACATATTAACAAATTTGCATTTGTATATTTTCTTCCACGCCTTGAAATTTTAGGCTCTACCATATAGCCATAACTTTTTATTCCAACACCAAATGTATAATCATACAAGTCTGCTTTTCTGCCAAAATCCCAACCAACTTGTCCAATAAAAGGTATTTCAATTTCGAGAGTTTGTGCTGATTTTTCATTTTGCCACATACCCATATAAATATTTTCTATTCTACAATAAAAAGCTAATTCTTTCATAAAATTAACTTTTTGATATCTAAGCGAAGCTTGTTCTTCATTATTATGTAACGCCGTATGCATAATTGCTAGCGTGTGAAATGCTTCCACCACTAAAGATAATATTCTCGCAGTTTCGTAAGGTTCACACATAGTTATCTTAAACTCTTTTAATTCTCGTATTATTGATTCCACGGTTTTGCTTTTTTCTTTATCTATTTCTTTACATTCTTTGGTGTACATTTTTTCTAATTCTTTTAATATAATATCGCAATCAATGCCGTCTTTTTTCACACTTTTTTCTAACAAACTTCTATCAATATACATACTTTCCAATCTCCTTTTTATTTCAAAATAAAAAAGTAACAAAAATATGAACTTTTTTGGTTATCTAGTTACTTTTCTTATATTTTAGACATCTCTTCTTTTAATTTATTTTCTAATGTTTTATAAGTTTCTAAAATATAATCTTTTGGACAAGTTGAGCCTGTATCAAGGCAATGCCCTATCTCTATAAATTCTTTATCTAGTTCTATAAACATTGCCATTTTTTCTTCATCTCCGCTATATGGTTTTTGACCATAGCTAATTTGCGAATATGCATCCATGTGAGATATTATCTTCTCACTACAAAATTTATTATGAATATCTTTAAGATTCATTGCGATTTGAATTTCAATTTGATTTAATGCAGCATCTAAATTATTTTCTTCTAAGCAATACTGCCAAGTAACTGGAAGCTCATAGTATTTCATTTTTTAAAAAACCTCCTATCAATTATTTTTTTGCTTAAACCTTACATATCCCATTTCTTCCCATCTGTTAAAGTCTAAGTTTAATCTAAACAATAATTTTGGCTTTGAACCTGCTCTGTTTTTATCAACTACAAAAGCATAGTATTTCGTGTTTAAAAGTTCTGGCATTTCTATATCATGATAATTGTCACCATCTTCTTCGTTTGATATTTCATAATCTCCATATGTTGCTCTGTTTACTTCTTTTATCAAACACAAATTATCCAAAACTTCTTTTACCGTTCTACTTCCCGCAATATCATTTATATTTAAATTTAAAGGAAGTGTTGTGCTTTCATTTAACTGCAAGGTTGAACCTATAAACAAATTATATTTTTGTGCCATACTAGATAAAACCGTCGCTGTTTTCTTTAATTCTTCTGCGTTACCTATATTTTCAAGGTCTGTTTTTAATGTATCATATATTACATATTCAATACCTTCTCTATAATAATAATCCATTATTATACTTCTTAATTCATCATTTGTGTGATCTGCTGTATACACAAAAAATATTGAACTTTGACTTGCAACCCAGTCTGTTACTTTTAAAGTTTGGTTAAATTCTGTTGAATTTTGTTTTAATCTTTCTATAAATTCTTCGTCTGTTTCTTCTTCTTTTTTTTGTATAAAACCTTCTTTATCTAATTCTTGATTTGTTCCTTCATCTGGTCTAAATTTTAATCCTAATATCTCAGCTTCTCTTTTTCTTAATTTTTGTCCATGAAGTTTTTGAATTTCAGGACTATTTATTATAGTCGTAATTAAACATAGTTTCATCTTTTCTTCTGTCATTTCGTTTGATATAAGTAAAATTTTCTTTTTGTTTATAAAAGCTAAGTATGTAATAAGATTTAGCACAAATCTTGATTTACCAGCGTTTGATGGCATTGCAAATGACATTGTTTCGCCTTTTCTGATTCCTTTAAATGTCTTATCCATCAAAGGAAATGGCATTCTTAAACCCGTCTTTAAGTTGTTATTTCTTTCAAGCATAAATGAAGTAACATTTTCATTCATAACACCTTCTTTAAGCGAACTTAAAAGCCCTAAGTTATCTACCCTTGTTTTAATTTCTTCTATTGTCATATCAGGATATCTTTCATAATTTCTAATACCCACAACTTTTTGTTTTATAAGTTCAGTTGGCGAAAAAGAATATGCTTTTTTCAAAATAAATAATTTTTTTAATCTCGTAAATACATCTTGAATATCGCCGTTTTTCTTTAAAGCATAATTTTTACAAACATCTATTATTTTCTCTGTTTCTTCATTTACCTTTGGAAATGAAAATGTTTGTTTTACTGCTTCTGGTGCATATTTCTCACCAAATTTAAAAATAACTATTTTGTATATATTTAAAAGTCCTGGAGCAGAAAAATAACATTCATCATTATAAAAATGGAACATCGAAATTCCTTTTGGATTATTAAGTAACATCCCCACATATTCAATTTCTAGCTTTTCATTTACCAATACATCTGGAAAAGTTTCTACTGTTTCTATTGCCATAAAATCACTCCTAAAAAATAAAATAACCTTTTTTAATATTATAACATAAAGACATATTTTAAAATATATTTTATATTAAACTTTTTATTTGTAAATATAAAATGAATTTTAGGTATAAACATATACAATTTATGTCAAAAATGATATAATGCTTTTATTAAATTTTACTTACGGAGGTACAGGTTATGCAACAAATAGTTAGTGCCATGAGGCGTGCTATTGAAGATTATAATATGATTGAAGATGGAGATAAAATTGCTGTTGGTCTTTCTGGTGGAAAAGACAGTATCACACTTTTACTTGCTTTAAATAATTTA
>CAZRQF010000067.1:0-5077 GCA_964602275.1 uncultured Eubacteriales bacterium | reverse complement strand
AACGATATTATTTGTAGACGGGGGGAAGAAAAATGATTTTTGAACAGAATCCATCAATGCTTTTTGCAGATTTAAATATACCAGAAGTGTTTATAACGGAGCACCTTTGCATGGCAAATGGCGACTATATAAAGATTTATATTTATTGTTTGTTTTTATGTAAATACGGTAGTGAAATTTCTCCATTGGATCTTTCAAAAAAATTATGCTTACCTATTAAAACGGTTGAATTAGGTCTTAAGTATTGGGAAGAACAAAATGTAATTATAAAAAAGCAAAATACTTATATTCTTAATGATTTAAAAAAGATGGAAGTCGACAAACTATATAAACCTAAGGTAACCTCTTCGCTTGAAGATGCATTAGATACTAATTCTAAAAATGTACTTAGAACTCAAGCTATTAACGAAATCAACTCTGTGTTTTTCCAAGGCGTTATGTCGCCTACATGGTATACTGATATAGATAATTTATTTGCAAAATACCAATTTGATGAAGATGTAATGATTTCTTTGTTCAGGTACTGTTTTGACAGACAAGCTTTACACAAAAAATATTTGTATACCGTGGCAGATGCATGGCATGCTAATAATATAAAAAATATGAACGACCTTGAAAAATACTATTTACAATACGAAAAATCAAATCAAATTAAAAAAACCATATGTAAAAAGCTAGGAATTACACGAAAGCTATCACAATATGAAGAAGCATATGTAGATAAATGGACAATTGACTATGCTTACCCTATTGAGATTATTGAGATTGCACTTAAAAGAACTACATCTAAAGCTAATCCTAGTTTTGACTACATAGATAAGATTATTACTGATTGGCATGAAAGAAATTTAAAAACTGCTGATGAAATTCAGGCTTATTCTAAAGAACAAAAAGAAAAGTACAAAACTGTTAAGGACACCGCAAAGCAAATAACTCCAAAATATACAGACACCGACACAAATCAGTATAATGATTTAAGTAAATTTTATGCCAACATATAGGAAGGAATTTATTTTATGCAATCTGATGTTTTTAAATTAATCGAAAGGAATTATGAATATAAGCGAAACTTGGCCAACAAAAAAGCTTTGGCATTAAAAGAGGAAACTTACTCAAAATATCCTAGATTACAAGAAATTGACACTTTAATATCTAAGTGTGGAATTGAAGCTACAAAAGCTACAATCGCTAACAACACTAATAAAGAAGAAATTCTTTTAAAGTTAGAAAAAGAAATGTCTATATTAAAAAAAGAAAAAGATGAGCTATTAAAAGCTATAAATATTTCTTTAACTCCACAATATGCATGTAGTAAATGTAATGATACTGGCTATGAAATAGCTTCAAGTGGCACAAAAATGTGTAATTGCTTTAAGCAAGAGCTTATAAACGAAGCTTACAACAAATCAAACTTACACAGACTTAGAGAAGACAATTTTAAAACTTTTGATTTGTCTATATTCTCAGATGAGGCAAATATTCAAAAATATGGCACATCTCTTTCGCCTAGAGAAAACATGGCAACAATTAGAAATTTGTGCGATGACTTTATCAATAACTTTGATGAAGCAACTCAAAAAAATTTGTTGTTTACCGGCACTCCTGGCATCGGTAAAACTTTTTTGTCAGGTTGTATTGCAAATGAATTGATAAATAAAGGCTACACCGTTTTATATCAGACAGCACCTGTTTTATTAGACTGTATTTTTGAATACAAATACAATTCAAAAGAAAACTCAAAAGAATTGTACGACAATCTATTTAATGTAAATTTATTAATTATTGACGATTTAGGAACTGAAAATCTTACTTCAGCAAAATTTTCAGAATTATTTACAATAATAAATTCACGCTTATTAAACCCTAAAACAAAAACTATAATATCTACAAATCTATCGTTAGAAAACCTTGCAAAAAATTACGACGATAGAATGTTATCAAGAATTATCGGAAACTTTAATATATGTAAGTTTTTTGGCGATGATTTAAGATTAAAAAGAAGATAGTAATGTTTATAATAAAGCCTATTTTTCCAAATATTTTTAGAATATATAAACTTACATTAGTTTATATCAAAAATATTTTAAAAAGCCTGCCGACTTTTAATTTTATCGGCAGGCTTTTTATATTCTTATTCTTCTATTTCTTCTGCTGCTATTTTAGCAACGCTTACTACTTTTCCACCATCGTTTGACCTCATAAGCGTTACGCCTTGAGTAGACCTTCCAAGTATGCTAACTTCTTTTACTTCTAGTCTAATAACAATTCCTGTGTCTGTAATAATCATAACATCATCATCATCTGTTACTATCTTTATACCAACTACTTTTCCTGTTTTTGGAGTTGTTTTGTATGTTATAACACCTTTGCCTGATCTGTTTTGAACTCTATACTCTTCAAGCTCTGTTCTCTTTCCAAATCCGTTTTCAGTAATTGCAAGAAGACAAGCTTTTTCGTTATATATTGGTTCCATTCCTATAACATAATCGCCATCATCTAGCTTAATACCAATTACGCCTTGTGAAACTCTTCCAACTACTCTTACATCACTTTCAGCAAATGTGATTGACATACCTTCATGAGTAACCATTACGATGTTTCTTTCACCATCTGTTAATCTTACATCTATTAAATCATCATCCTCTTTTAATGCAATAGCTTGTAATCCAGATTTTCTTACATTGTTGTATTCCATTAATTTTGTTTTCTTAATTACACCACCACGAGTAGCCATTAACAAATATTGATCTTCTGTAAATGCCTCTATTGGAATAACCGCTGTTACTCTTTCTTCTCCGCTTAACTGTAATAAATTAACCAAAGCAGTTCCTTTAGCTGTTCTTCCAGCTTCTGGTACTTCATAGCCTTTTAGTCTATACACTTTACCTTTATTTGTGAAGAATAAAATTGTACTATGAGTAGACGAAGTAAATATTTGCTCTACAAAGTCTTCTTCTCTTGTTTGCATTCCAGTAATGCCTCTTCCGCCTCTTCTTTGAGATCTATATGTATCAATTGGCATTCTCTTTATATATCCGAAATGTGTTAATGCAATTACGGTATTTTCTTCTTTTATCAAATCTTCTTCTTCAATTTCACCCTCAGCTGCAATTATTTGTGTTCTTCTCTCGTCACCGTATTTGTCTTTGATTTCTAATAGTTCTTCTTTAATTATTTGACATACTAGTCTTTCGCTTGCTAATATTTCTCTATATTTTTCAATTTGTTTCATAAGTGCTGCATATTCTTCGTCAATTTTTTCTCTTTGCAAACCAGATAAAGTTTTTAATCTCATCTCAAGTATAGCATTTGCTTGAATTTCTGAAAGATTAAATCTCTTCATCAACTTTTCGGCTGCATCATCATAAGCTGCTCTAATAATTGCAATTACTTCATCTATAAAATCTAATGCAATTTTCAAGCCTTCTAAAATATGTGCTCTTGCCAAAGCTTTATCTAGGTCAAACTTTGTTCTTCTTACGATAACATCTTCTCTATGAGCTATATAATGCTCTAACATTTGGCGAAGTGTTAATATTTTTGGCTCATTATTAACAAGTGCAAGCATTATTGCACCAAATGTGTCTTGCATTTGTGTATTTTTTAATAATTGATTTAATACAACTTTTGGGTTAGCATCTCTTTTTAATTCGATTACAATTCTCATACCATCACGGTCTGATTCATCTCTTATATCCGAAATACCTTCTATTCTCTTGTCTTTTACTAAATCGGCCATATTTTCAATAAGTCTTGCTTTGTTTACCTGATATGGCAATTCATTAACGATAATTCTGTATCTTCCATTTCCATGCTCTTCTATATCAGTTTTAGCTCTAACAATTATTTTTCCTCTACCTGTTAAGTAGGCATTTCTTATTCCTTCTCTTCCAACAATTATACCACCAGTTGGAAAATCAGGACCTTTTACAAGGGCTAATAGCTCTTCGTCAGTTACATTATCTTTATCTATCAATGTAACAATTGCGTTTATTATTTCTGTCAAATTATGTGCTGGAATATTTGTAGCCATACCAACCGCAATACCAGAAGAACCATTTACTAGTAAGTTTGGAATTTTTGCAGGAAGCACAGTTGGTTCTTGCAACTTTTCATCATAGTTAGGCATGAAGTTAACTGTGTTTTTATCTATATCTTCCAACATCTCAGTTGAAATTTTAGGCATTTTTGCTTCTGTGTACCTCATGGCAGCTGCACCATCGCCATCTACGCTACCGAAGTTACCATGTCCATTAACTAACGGGTATCTAAGAGAGAAGTCTTGTGCCATTCTAACTAACGCATCATATACTGAAGCATCTCCATGTGGATGGTACTTACCTAAAACATCACCAACAATATAAGCTGACTTTCTGAATGTTTTTTCTGGTGTTAATCCCAATTCATTCATAGAATATAAAATTCTTCTATGTACTGGTTTTAGTCCATCTCTTACATCAGGTAATGCTCTTTGTACAATAACACTCATCGCATAATCGATATAAGATTTTTTCATTTCTTTTTCGATGTCAACGAGTATAACTTTTTTTGCATTTTCTTCCATTTTATTTTCTCTCCAATCTTTCATTTGTTTCAGTATTTAAGCCGTTTTCTAGCTTAAATATACATATAAATTATACTAAACTGAATGTTTAAATGCAAGGAAAAACGGGAAAAATGTAGGTATAATCCGTCAAAAGCCCTGCATTGCCATTTTATTTTTGTTGACTTTTTATGTAAATCGTGTTATAATTTAATCGTTGGTTATAAATAAAACAAGTGATGTTTGTAATGGGGACAAAACCATTACTACTTAAAAGGAGATTTTATCATGGAAGAAATTAAAAACGAACTTAATACACCGAACAAAGCAAATGTATCTCTTGCTGTTAGAAATGTAGCTTTGGCAAAGAAAGTTACTTCTAGAATATTGTGGACTTTTGTATGCGTTTCTTGCTTTTCTATATCTGTCTGCATAGGATATTTAGGTACATTTTTGCTATTTCAATAATTTAATTTTAAATTCTTGTGAATTTTCTAATTACAATAAAAAATCTCACAAAAAAGCAACTTTTAA
>CAZRQF010000066.1:0-5328 GCA_964602275.1 uncultured Eubacteriales bacterium | reverse complement strand
GAAGCTGATATTGGTCTTGAATCTACTGTAGTAAGAGTAATTGGAAGTGAAGTTAGGATACTTAGACCTGGGAAAATAACAAAAGAAGATATAGAAAAAGTAGTAAGTAATGTTCAAATTGATAAAAACATAATGGGACAGTTAGCAAATAACGATAAGGTTTTATCTCCTGGAATGAAATATAGGCATTATGCTCCGACTACTCATTGTACATTGGTTTATGGTGAGGATAATGAAAAAATGATAAATGAGATATTAAAAATTGCCCAAAAGAATAAAAAGACTTTAATACTAGCAACAACAGAAAATAAAGAAAAATATGCAGATTTTGATTGCCTTGATATAGGAAGTAAAAATAATTTATTAGAAATTTCGCATAATATTTTTTCATTACTTAGAAAAATTGATACCTATAATGCAGATGTTGCTATAATAGAAGGCGTGAAATCAGAAGGAATAGGACTTGCAATAATGAATAGACTTATAAGAGCTTGTGAGCATGATTATATAGAGTTAAAATAAAGGAGAAAAACAAAATACCCTAATTTGAAAATTTTGAAAGTCAATTATCAGCAAGCTGTATTGCATCTTAAAAAATCTGGAAAAGATTATATAGAATATGTACAATCTGTTGGATATAGAAAGATTGGAATGAATGATTTTCAAGTTATGATTGAAAATGCAGAAAGAAATGCTTCACTATGTAATATTGATTTGTATGGAAAAGATAAGTTTGGAATAATACCAAAAGAATCTTCGGTAGTGTTTAGCAAAATATTAAAAAGAGAAATTGAAAAAATAAGTCACCTGCGTAATAATATAAGTAAGAAAGAAAATATTAATTTTGAGGAAAGATAAAAATATTGTAAAGGAGATATAAAAAAATGGAATCAAATGTAGAAAAAGAATTACAAGAGTACAAAAAATTCAAAGAAACTTTTTGCTTTGAACAAAAAGAAATTGTACAAAAAGGAGAAGATTTTTATTGTGATGGTGAATTATTGCTAGACCATAATTCTGAAAAACCAGAAGGTAGTAGCGAAAAGTGGGTTAATGTTGGTTATAAGCTAAAAGGTCCTTTTTCAAAAGTTCTTTCCAATTTATTTCCGTATGAAATTTGTTTTAAGGGCAAAAAATTGAGTAGTATAGAAGCTTTTTTTCAGGGAATTAAATTTAAGGATGTTAATATGCAAAACTATATTTTCGAATATAGTGGTTTAGATGCTAACAATATTAAAGTTGCAAGTGATTTTGAGTGGAAAATGGAAGGAATTGTTTATTGGCAAGGAAGCGAAATAAAGAGAAATAGCAAAGAGTATGACGACTTAGTTGATGAACTATATATATCAGCAATTCAAAATCCATTATATAGAAATGTATTAAGGAATTGTGATAAAGATATTATTCACTCAATTGGTGGAACAGAAAAATCAGAAACCGTTTTCACTAGATATGAATTCGAATATCAATTAAATTGTTTAAAAGCTTTTGTACAAATGAAAGGATAAGATATTTTCCTTATTTTAAGCACATATGATAAAAAATATTTATGAATAAAATTTTGGAGGAAAAATATGTGTAAAAAAGAATATGGAACATTTATATTAAAACCAGATATATTTGAATCTGGTAATTTGGAAGATTTATCTGCGATTTTAAGAAAGTATAATTTACCTGTGAAAGGTACATTTTTAATTGACGATTATCACGGTTTCAGTCTTGATTATAGAAAATATGATTTGAATATTAGATATGCGGACGATGAAAAAGAATATGAAAGAAACTTTAAAAGAAATATGGTTGCAATTAATG
The DNA here is from genome assembly GCA_964602275.1 of uncultured Eubacteriales bacterium. GTDB lineage: Bacteria > Bacillota > Clostridia > TANB77 > UBA1234 > RGIG6291. The sequence goes on along the minus strand of CAZRQF010000066.1, from coordinate 3,516 downwards.
CATATCAGATGGAATATAAAGGTGCTGCTAACAAAGGAATAGCAATGTTTGTTCAAAATATGTTTGATGATAACGAAATTTTTTATGAACAAATGGCTAAAGTGAAAACAGAATTAAGAGAAACTATAGAAAAGAGAAGGGGATATGTTACTTTTCTTTATATGGGACAAGATCCTTGGTTTACTTTTAAAGATAAACGAGAAAGACTTTCGCAATTAAGAACTCACGAAAATAAGACAGTGGATATTGCCTTTATAAATTCAATACATTTAGAAGATAAAGATTTGTTTGAACGAGATGCATGTAGTAAATTTATATTTGAAAGTGGAATTATGAATAGAGAAAACATAGTGTATTTGGAACAATTAAAAGAAAATTACTTAATTAAAGTGCCACAAATTAATGAAAGGGAGGTTTAAAAAATGTATGATTTTCATATGCATTCAATTTGGTCTGATGGAGTTTTAAATGAAACAGAAATACTAGAAACGATAAGTGAAAAAGGTGTGAAATATTTTTCACTAACTGATCACGATAATATAGAAGGTTCAAAAAGAATATTAGACCATAATGATTTCTTAGAAAAAAATAGTATAAAATTTATAATCGGAGCAGAATTAACTTCAAAATATATGGAAAGACGAACTCACTTATTAGCATATGATTTTGATAAAAACAGCCCATTTATACAAGAACTTCTTGATCTATTAAAAGAAAAAAGTTGGCAACATACATTATATAGGCTAGAGTATTTAAAAAATAATTTTAATATTTCTTTAAGTGATGAATCATATGCATATATGAAGAGCAAAGCAGTTATAAAAAAGCCAGTAATAGCAGAATGTATGAAAAACGAAGGTTATGTACAGAAAAAAGGTGAAGCGATAAGAGAATATATAGATAAAGTGCCTGAAAAAGATTTCTCAGTAAGCCCACGAGAAATTGTGTCAAGAGTTCATAAAGCAGGTGGTAAAGTTTTTCTAGCACATCCTTTCGGAGAAGAATGTGATGAAATTTTTGAAAATAATGAATTTAATGACTACATTAATGGATTAATAAATGAAGGAATAGATGGAATGGAATGCTATTATTCCGCCTATAATAATGCACAAATAGATTATTTATTAAGAATTGCTAAAGAGAAAAATCTTTTGGTATCTGGTGGAAGTGATTTTCACGGAATGAAATATAGGATCGGTGAAATTGGCAAAATTAGTTTAGAAAATTGTAATGTAGAGCCAAACGATTTAACGATATTAAATTTATTTAATAGTAAGGAGATTTAAAAGTATGGGAATGATAATAGCTGGTTTTCCTTGTATACGGAAAAACAACTCTTGGCAAAAGAAGTGATTTGAATATTATCGATTTAGAGTCTACAAGATACAAATATATATTAGATTCTAATGTAAAAAATTTAGAAGATATAAAGCTTAATGTGAATTGTCCAAGAAATCCAGAATGGCCTGAAAATTACATAACTGCTATTCAAAAAGCTAAAGAAAATTATGATATTGTATTTGTGTTGGGGAGATATGATTTTAACTTGCAAATGCTAGAAAGAGGAATTGAATTTTCTGTTGCGTATCCAGATCCAGATGAACCACAAAAAGAAGAATATTTGGAAAGAGCTAGAAGAAGAAATAATCCACAAGAATTTATGGATATATTCTCAGCTAACTATGAAAAATGGCAAAATCGAATGGATTTGTTACCAGTACCAAAGATAAAGCTAAAGAAAGGTGAATATATAGCAGAGGCACTTGAAAGGTTAGGAATGTATAAATTTGACAAAACTAATGAAAATGATTTTGATGAAAGATAAAATTAGAGCACTAAAAATTTTTTAGTGCTCTAAAATTTTAAAATATTGAAAGAATAGATAATAGACTTTCGTCAATTTTCGTATTATCAGCTGAAGTTTGACCAATAGAACCATATTTGCTTGGATTTCCATGACAGTCACTGCCAGCAGAAACGAGCAAATTATATTTTTTAGCTAAGTTTAATAAAAAAGATATTCTTTCATTGTTATAAGCAGAATAATAGCATTCCATTCCATCTATTCCGCACTCAACTAATGATTTAATATATGGTTCTACATTTGAAACATCAAATAATTCATCGCTACTTTCTCCAAAAGGATGAGCAAGAAAAATTTTGCCTTTAGCTGCATGAACTAATTTTATTGCTATTTCAGAATCAACATAGAAATTTTTTTTAGGAATTTTGTTTATATAGTTTTTAATACCTTCGCCTTTTGAAGAAACAAAACCATCATTTTTCATGCATTCTGCAATATTAGGTTTTGTCACACTATCTCTATTTTCTAAGTATTGCATTGACTCGTCGCTTAAACAAATATTAAACATTTCTTTTAATTTTTCTATTCTATACAATGCTTCGTTCCATTTATTCTTTTTTAACATTTCTAAAAGTATTATCATATTTTTATCAGTGTAATCAAAATCATAAGCTAAAAGGTGGGTTTTATATCCATTTATTGCAGTACTAAGTTCAGCACCTATGATGAATTTGATATTATATTCTTTTAAAATTTCTTTACTATCTAATAATATTTTTTGAGATCCTTTTATAGTATCGTGATCCGTTAGTGAAAAATATTTTACATTGTTTTCTTTAACTTTTTCAATTATTTCTTTTATGTCATAAGCTCCATCTGAATATGTAGAATGCATATGAAAGTCGTACACATATATCAACTCCTTTATTATCACTACGGTAATTTTATTATATTTACCAATTGTTGTCAATTAAATTGCTTGCCTTTATACGAAAATTAAAATAAGTCAAAAGTCTAATTCTAGCATATAACTAGAAACTAGGCTTTTATTTTTAAAATCGAATATATAACGAGCAAATCTGAAAGAAAGCAAGTAGGAGAAATGACAAGTATCCAATTTGATGAGATGTGGGAAAAAGTGATAAAGAAAAACAAAATACCCTAATTTGAAAATTAGGGTAAAATTTTATTCTATTATCATATGTTCAAAATTATAATTGTGAGATAAAAGCTTATTTTTTATAAAAGATGGTCTAAAATCAATGTTCGCAAGTGAAGATATGTCTAGCCATTCAAAATTATGTTGCTTTTCTATACCTTTATCAAGTTCGTTTGCAGAATAATTATTAAATTTTATTTTATCAAAGTTACGAGGTTCTACGATATAGTAAAAACTTAGTTCGTGTGTCTTTAAGTTGTTTTTATCTGTATAGAAGCTTTCAACTATTGAAAATAATGTATTTATGGATACTTCAGTTTGAGTTTCCTCTAGCATTTCTCTCAATATAGCATTTTGACTACTTTCTCCTAACTCCACATGACCGCCGGGCAAGCAATACGAAATATTATTTTTCATTTTCAAAGTTAAAAGTTTATTATTATGTATGATTATTCCATTTACTCTATATTTAAATTTTTTATCAATAGTTTTTATTTCAATATCTTCCATATAATTACTCCTTTTATATATAGTACAACAAATGTAACAAAGA
>CAZRQF010000065.1:0-5361 GCA_964602275.1 uncultured Eubacteriales bacterium | reverse complement strand
AAAATTCTATCGCATATGATATTACTCAAAAAACCACTTGATGTCAAGTGGTTTTTAATGTTTATTTTAATTAATATTTTCTATTAAGCTTACTATAAATCCCCATATTTTATTAGCAGATTTTATTGACATCTTCTCAGTTGGGCTATGAGCATCATATATGTTTGGGGCAATAGCAACATATTGCAAATCCGATATTTTTGAATTTAAATACCCACATTCTAGACACGCCTGAACTTTTGTTTTTTTTATGTTTTCATTAAAATATTTTAAATATATTTTTTCACATATTCTAACCAACTTACTATTTTCATCTTGTTCATATCCGAGAATATCAATACACTCTTTTGAAATTATCTCATATCTTTTCATATTATTTTTTATTTTTTCTTCCAAATTTGTGCCTAATTTATCCGAATTATATCTAATTGAATATAAAAGTTCAATATCTTTCTCTTTACTTCTTACAGTAGCAAGATTTGCTGATAATACAACATTTCCATATTGATCTTTTTTTATAACTCCATTTTGAAATGTTTCTATAAAATTCAATAAACTTTTTGAAACTCTACCACTAAAACATTTTTTTATTGTGTCGACTTTACAAATAGAAATGTTTGCATTTGGATATTCTTTTTCTATTTTCTTTATAGTTTTCTTCAAATCAGTTAACTTAAACAATTCATTATTACTTATAGTAAACTGAATTTCACATTCCCTAGGAATAGTATTTACCTTTGTTCCGCCATCACAATTTGCAATATATAAATCTGAAAAAGGTTTTAAAAGATTTACACATATCTTAATCGGATTCCCCCTTGATTCATCTCCTATATCTAATCCAGAATGTCCTCCTTTAAAATTTTCCAATTTCAAAGAAAAAGTTGAATAATTGTCAGAAATTAATTCTATTTTTTTCCCTTCAATTGTAGCATACCATTCTTTTGCGGTAGCAGAAGATATACACATTTCATTTTCATTAAAATTATCAAAAGAAATTATTCGTTTGGCTTCCATAATTGAAGCATCTAAAAACGCTATTCCATTCATTGTAGTTTCTTCTTCAGCAGTAAAAATACATTCTAACTTCGGTGTTGAAATCTTTGTTGAATCCAATATAGCCAATATATATGCTATTCCAATTCCGTTGTCAGCACCTAATGTTGTTTGATTGGCCTTTATATAATCACCTTCGACAATTAATTCTAATGGATCTGTATAAAAATCATGTTCAGAATCAGTCGACTTTTCGCACACCATATCTGTGTGACACTGCAAGCCTAAAGTTTCTTTATATTCGTATCCTTCGCTTGCCTCTTTCCATATTATTACATTATTATATTTATCACTATAAAATTTTAAATTCCTTTTTTGTGCAAAATCCACTAAATATTTTACAATTTTCTCTTCGTGTCCCGATTTACGAGGGATACTACTTATTTCTTTAAAATATTTCCAAAATTCATAATTTAATGTTTCTATTGTTTTCATTGCTATCTTATCTCCAAATAAAAAAGTATAGACATGTTAATGCCTATACTTTTTATATCTTTAGCAGATTCATAGGCACAACACTAAAACACTTGTACCTACCTAACGGTTTTTGGTATCAAGCGTTACCATAATGATGATGTACTATAAATATATCTGCATATTTTTTCATTTTTTTCACCTCATATTAATGGTAGTATACTATCTTTCTCTATTACAGTCAACCTTTTTCTACTTTTTATTCTCTCCCATTCTATTTTTCAATTCATTTAGCACTAATTCATATCCTTCTTTTTCGTTTGTATATTTTATCTTTTTGCATACATAGTTTCTATCTTTTTGCATACAAATAAGTCTAACTGTTTTTTCTAATATCTCAGGATTTCTAACTAGTAGTGGACCTGTAAGATGTGTTCCATATAAATTTTTGTACTTAATTCCTTCCGTGTCATTATTTTGGTTTTCTCCAACGCCAAATTCTACTTCAAATAAAGGATTTAAGTTATGTGTTACATTTGTCATCTTGTTGACAAACCCAACTGCTCTGTTTTTAAAAAATTTGCTTTTATATATAACATCAGATGTTATTCTGTCCTCTAAAATTTTCGTTTCAAAATCAAATATCCCAAGTGCCTCTTCTTCATTTATTTTTTTGCCAAGCATTTCATAACTATTTCCTGTAAAAAGTGCCACTTTTTCACTATCTATATATTTTTTTAATGCCTCCGCATATTTTTTCATGTCATTCATAACAAATGTTTGATTATCCTCTGTTCCCGCTCCTATGTATATAAAGTCATATTCGTCTAAGTTTATATGTTCATTTACCGTTTTTTTATCTATGATAGATTGTACCCCTTGGTCTTGCAAATGCTTCTCAATAATTTTTATGTTTCCATACTCGCCATATAAATTCATAATATCGTAATACCAATGCAATATTTTTACAACCATAATTATTACCTCCTATTCATAAATTTCATTCTATCTGAAAAACAAGTAACAACATAAATTTTACCAATCGAATTTTCTTTAACCGCTTGCATCATATCGTCTAAATTTTCATATGTAGAAATTTTACTATTATCTATTTTAGCGTAATCAAATCTTGTCTTTAAGTCGTGAACATATTTTCCAGCTAAAACTATCTTTTTTACACATTCAGCATTTAAAAGTTCAAAATCAATATCCCATAGCCAAGATGTTTCACTAGTGAAATATTTTCTACTAACAGCATCAACTATTAAAACAACTGTACAATCTTTTTTCTCATTAACTAAATATGACAACGATTGATTATATGAAATAGAGTTTTCATGCTTTGAAGTAAGTAACATTGCCTCATGCCCATTTAATTCAAATGTTTGAACTCTATCATTTTTCATTACATATTCAGTTAGTTCACTAACTATTTTGTCTTCGCTTATTCCAATCAAATTTGTAACAGCAAACGCCGCTAGCATATTGTATGCGTTATATACACTTCTTAAACTCATAGAAATATTATATTTGCCATTTATAACTATTTCTCCTTTTTGCAAATCAACATCAGTCACCGCATAAGCTGGCTCTTTTCGTTCGTGTCCGCAATTTTCACAATGATAACTGCCGATATGAGCATAATTATAATAATCATATGTCATGATAGATTTGCAATTTGGACAATACTTTCCATCGTTATATACACTTGTATTTTCTTTTGTAGAAAGTTTATTTTCATTCATTCCCAAATAAACTACATTATCTTTTTGATAGCCGTATAATGATGATAATGGGTCGTCTGCATTTAAAATTAGCGTTGCTTTTTCGTCTATTCCTTCTTTTATAATCTTATAAATAAGCTCTGGATGCCCGTTTCGTGTCATTTGATCTCGATATAAATTAGTTACTACAATATATTTTGGTGTAAAGAATTTTAGGGTATGTCTTAAATATCTTTCATCACTTTCTATTACGAGTACATCTTTTTTCACTTCACCACGCAAATTGCAACAATTTAAAATCATTGTTGTAACGCCTTCTGTTTGATTTGAGCCCTCTTTATTGCAGCCAACTGTGTAGCCATTTTTTTGCAAGATATTGCAAACCATTTCGGTGGTTGAAGTTTTCCCGTTACTTCCGGTTATAACAACAATATCTTTAGGCAATTTTAACTTTGCCAATATATTTTTATCAAATTTTAAAGCAATCTGCCCTGGCAAACTACTTCCTTTTCCTATAAACTTCCCAACTTTGTATAACAATTTACTCATTAATATTATTAGTGCAGTTTTCATACCTATCACCTCGAATAAATATTATCACACATAGAGCATATTTGCAATGAATGTATACTACAAAAAAATACTCATTTAGAAAAAACTAAATGAGTATTTTTTATTAATATACGATAACATTTTCGTCATCTACTTCCCCCATAACAAAAATGCCTCGTACGCAATTGCTATCACCTTGTACAAAAGAACCAGGTTGTGAAATGTAGATATGTCTTTCTTCATCATACAAACTCATATTTATATGAATATGACCGCAGGTAAAAAATCTAACCGGATATTTTTTACCACCGCATTTCACGATTAGCTCTTCGTCAGTAAAACGACTAATTCTTTCAGTTACGCAAAAACCACTCTTAGGCTTCTTATATTTTTCAATATGCATTACACGCTTAGCTACGCCAGCAATAATGAAATCCATCATGTAAACATCAAAGAAATTGAAGTTAATGCCAATCCGTCTAAGTTTAGTTTTAAGCAAATCTATCGGATTATGCAAGCCGTAGAACTCAAAAGTATAATCATGATTACCATTAATTGCATAATAATTCAAATTGTAATCTTTAAACACATTGTATGCCATGTCAAGTTGCTGATATTCAATGGCAAGTGCCTCTTCATACGATACATTCTTAAAAATACCTTCAAAAATGTCGCCCGCAATGAACACATGCTCTACGCCTTTATCGATTGCTTCGTGCAACTTGTCGCGCAACATACTTTCTTTAAACTCAGAATGCCCAAAATGAATATCAGACAAATCCAAAAACGAAAATTGTGAATTATTATCATCAGAGATGAAACAAACAGGAATCTTTTTTCTTATAACCTTATAATAGCGGTCTTGTCCATTGTCAATTCGCTCAATCAATTCCATATAGTTTCTATTTACAAACGCTCTAAGATAATCAACAGAAACAAGGTTTTCTACCTCACTTACCAAAATCCAATTTCTGATTAGCCGTTCGCACAAGTTTAATAGATTTACCATCTATTTACCTCCTTATGTCATGAATTATCAAAACATAGGGGTTTTGCAAGATTCCCCCTTCACAAATAGTATATTTTATATGTCGAACTTTGTCAATGAAAAAAGTACTTTTTGTAAACTTGACTTATGTAACCTTTAGTGCTATAATGTAAATGTATCTTATTTCTATAACCTACCAAAAAGGGAGGATCAAGTATGAAGCTATTTGAACTTGAAGTCAACAATGTTTACCGGACCGACGATCTCCTCTCCAAGGAGTTTGAAGCAATGCTTGCTACAAAGGCAAAAGCTCCATACTCTATTTGGTACGACCTTTCGTCAAAATTTGACAAATGGGATCTCGAGAAGATTTTCTACAAAATCGAAAGATTCAATCCTCGAGAACTGCTGATTGCACCGACTCACGACACCATGACGCAACCTACTTACTCTGCAATTTGCGAAATGCGTGATGCATTAAATGCACTTTGCACGGAGTGTGTAGATGTCGGCAGCGGATATAAGCGCTACAAGTACTGTAACACTTATATCTACTTCACAACTAACTAAACCAAAAAAGTCAAGATTTTTAAAAATCTTGACTTTTTTATTTGTGATGCAAACTAA
>CAZRQF010000064.1:0-5699 GCA_964602275.1 uncultured Eubacteriales bacterium | reverse complement strand
AATTCTACATTTCCTACATATGGTTCTTTTAATCCTATATCTTTTATTATATTTAAATGACCTTTTCCAACAATACCGCCAACATTTAACTTTCCATCTTCTCTGTTATCTGCTTCGGCTAAAGGCTCGCCTACATATCCTTTTACATGTGCCTTATTATCAGACACCGCCAAGATTGATTTTATTGGACCATCGCATATTATTTGTGCTGTTATTTTTTCGCCCTCTTCTTTTAGCATTGCTCCCATCATAGCTGTCATTGTAAGTGTTCTTCCAAGAGCTGCTGTTGGGGTTGGATTTAACTCATGTATTTTTCTTGCTTCTTCTACTAAATTTGTACTATCTATACAAGTTATTTTTGCCATATCTATATGTGCTAAAAATTTAACTAATCTATCTGACATTTCTTTTTCTCCTTTATCTATTCAAAAAGCCTCGATATTCTCGAGGCTTTTCTTGGTTTACTTTCTCATCTATACCAACTACACTGTTGCGATAGGTGTTACATTTGAAGCTTGTGCACCTTTCATTCCTTCAACAATGTCAAATTGAACTTCTGAACCTTCTTCTAAAGTTTTGTATCCATCCATAGTTATTGCAGAAAAATGTACAAATACATCTGTTCCATTTTCTCTTTCAATAAATCCAAAACCTTTCTCAGCATTAAACCACTTAACTTTTCCTCTTTCCATGTTTCTTTCCTCCTACTTTCTTTAGTACAAATTGCTTTCACAATTTGTTTTAGTTTATCATAGTGATATTTCAATGTCAAACAATTTACATCATTTTCTTTAATTCTTCGATAGCTTTTTGTAGTTGTGTATCTTCATCATATTCTAAGTTATAATAACTACTTACATCTTCCGGCAATTTAACTTCTATATCTGGTGCTACGCCTTCTCCATCTATTTTATTTCCATTTGGCGAAAAATATTCATTTGTAGTAACTTTAACATAAGTGCCATCACGCAATGAAAGAAGTGTCTGCACAACGCCTTTTCCATAAGTGTTTACACCAATAATTTTTCCAACTCCATAATCTTTTACTGCACCTGCCAAAACTTCTGATGCACTTGCTGAACCTTCGTTTACAAGTACCACTAGTGGAATTTCAATTTTGCCACTTCCAGAATATATCGCTTCTTCTTTTCCATCTTTATCTAATGTATAAACTATTTTTCCCTTTGGCACTAAAATATCAGTAATAGATGTTGCAACATCAAGTAATCCGCCTGGATTATTTCTTAAGTCTAATATTAATCCTTTTACATTTTTATTTTTTGTCAAATCTTTATATGCTTTTACAAATTCTGAATAAGTTGTTTCATCAAAAGAAGATAATTTTATATATCCAATATCGTCTTCATATACATCTTCAGCAACAGGGTCTATTGTCACATTTCTTCTAGTTAAAGTTTTTTCTATTCTAGTGATGTTACCATCTTTGTCATATCTAATAATTCCAACTTTTACCGTAGTTCCAGCTTTACCTTTTAGCAAGTCCGCAACTTCGTCTAATGTCTTTAAAGTCACATCAGCATCGTCTACATATTCGATATAATCTCCAGGTAATATTCCCGCTTCTGCAGCTGGTGACTGCTCTATCGGTGTCAATACAATTACCATCTTCTTATTTAAATCGTAACTTACATATATACCAACGCCTTCATATTCACCTTCAGTTTCAATTAAAAATTGCTCAGCTGCTTCTTTGTCAAAGTATGTTGTATAAGGATCGTCCAAAGCTTCTAACATACCGTCAATTGCTCCATCAATAAGTTCATCAATATCATATTCTCTTAGATATTTTTTGTCTAAAATATTTTTTACACGATATAACTTTTCAAATGTTTCGTCATCGTATTCATAACTTTCATAAGCGTATATATCATTTTGAACTTTTACCATAACTACTGTATAAGTGACGATTGCAGTACAAATCACGGCAAAAATCATACTCCAAATTCCAAATTTTTTCATATTTTTTATCCTTTCATTAATTTTTATTTCCCATTATAACGGCACTAACAATTGCAGTTAATGGAATAGTACATACTAACCCCATGCTTCCCGCAATAGCTCTTAAAATTTCTTCTGCTATCATTTCTTGATTTAATATATCAAACGCTTCAAAATCAAATCCCATAAATAGCAAAATAATTGTCATGGCACTACCAACATAAGCTAAAATTAAAGTGTTTGTCATTGTTCCCATAACATCCTTACCTATGTTCATACCGGCTTTTATAAGCCTTGAAACCGTAATATCCGGAATTTCTTTTTTCATTTCACTAAGTGCAGATGCAATAGACATACCAACATCCATGCACGCTCCTAAAGCACCAATAACAATACCTGCAAACATTATATTTTTATAATTATAGTTTGATGCATTTTCAAGTGTTGTAAGCATCATTGTTTCTTCATTTATACCAGTAAGTTTCATTAAATTACCAAAAAGCATTGAAAATAGACAAGCAACCACAATGCCTGCAACCGTACCAATAATTGCTGCAAAAGTTTTTCTTTTAAATCCACTAACAATTAAAAATGTCAAAACGGTTACCACAACCGAAACACCAAGTGTAACGAGTATAGCATCAGCACCACTATAAATTGCTGGAATCATAGTTGTAAAAATTAAAACAATTGTGATAATTAGCCCCAGTAAGGCTTTAACTCCATTTAGACCACCAATTAAAATAATTGCAAGTGAATAAAGGACAACAACTATAATAAGAAGATTTGTTTTATCAAAATATTGAATTGCCATTGTGTTAACATTAAGCTCGCCATCTTCTATTGTTGCATACACATACACATGATTTCCTTTAGATAATTTATATGCAGTATTTATATTTTTATTATAATCATCTGTCAATTGATATTTAATCGGAAATACACTATCATTGTATGCCTCATTATTTTTGTCATTTATTTTTACTTTTAAGTCTTGCATAATTACAGGCACAATAGAAAATTGATCTGTGTATTCATAAGGTTCGCTTGCTTCTACAACAACGCCTTTTAATGAAATTCCGCCACTATAAGAAGTGGTAGTATTTACCTCATCTGAGTTTTCTATCTCGCCTTCACTACCATAACCTAATGAATAATCATAGTCATCTACAAAAACAATATCAGGATTTTCATCTATAATAATATTCGGTGTATCTCCTACCTCCGTAGCAAAAACCGAACTAAAAGTTATCAACAAAAATGCAAAAAACACCATCAATTTTTTCAAAAAACTCACACTCCTATTCACATTATATAACATAATTGTACTACTCAACAAATTCAAAATCAATGCATTTTTCTTTATACACAAAACTTTCATTTTTTATTTTCAAGTCGAATTTTGTCGAATTTTGCGATGAGATTTATTTGACAATGCATTTATGGTATGGTATTTCTTAATTATAAATTCAAGTTTCAAAAATTTTTAATTTCAAAAAATCTTAAAATTTTATTTCAAATATTTATCAAAAAATATTTCCCTTATAAATTTTAATATTAAAAATCAAAAACCTCATGTTTGCGAGCTGAAAGGAGGTGAGTTTTATGTTGTCAAAAGTTAAGAGTATGTCGCTACTCGGCGTTGAAGGTTATTTGGTAGATGTTGAAGTTGATGTATCAGGCGGCATGCCTTCTTGGGATGTTGTAGGTCTTCCAGATACTGCTGTTAAAGAATCTAAACAACGAGTGCGTGCTGCACTTAAAAATATCGGTGTTGATTTACCCAGCAGAAAAATTACAATTAATTTAGCACCAGCCGATACAAAAAAAGAAGGTTCTTGCTTTGATTTACCAATTGCTGTTGGTATCTTGCGTGATTTAAATATTATTTCTAATAATTTACTAGAAGAATATGTTTTTATTGGTGAGCTTTCGCTAGATGGAAAAATAAATAGAGTTAATGGGATTTTACCTATGTGCATTGAAGCACTAAATTTAGGTATAAAAAATGTTATTATTCCTTTTGAAAATAGAACTGAAGCAGGTGTTGTTCAAGGGTTAAATGTTTATCCCGCTTCATGCCTTGATGATGTTACGGCACACTTAAATGGCGAAAAATTAATTGATACTTTCTCTACTGATGTTGCATCACTTTTTTCTAAAAAAGAATTACGGATTACTCGATTTTTCTGATGTTAAAGGTCAAGAAAATATTAAGCGTGCATTAGAAATCGCTGCAGCTGGTGGTCACAATTGTCTTTTAATTGGAAATCCTGGCTCTGGAAAAACTATGATGGCGAAACGATTGCCATCTATCTTACCAGACCTCACTTTTGAAGAGGCACTCGAAATAAGCAAAATTCATAGTATTGCAGGTGCACTTTCGCAAGAACAATCTTTAGTTACAACTAGACCTTTTCGTTCGCCTCATCATACTATATCTTCTGCCGCTTTAGTAGGTGGTGGTAAAATTCCAAAACCTGGCGAAATGAGCCTTGCCCATTACGGCGTTTTATTCTTAGATGAACTTCCAGAATTTAATCGTTATACTTTAGAAGTTATGCGTGCTCCGCTTGAAGATAGACAAGTTACCATTAGTAGAGTAAGCGGCACACTAACTTATCCTTGTAATTTCATGCTAATTGCTAGCATGAATCCATGTCCTTGTGGATATTATGGTTCAGCAGAAAGAGAATGTTCTTGCTCTTCTAGCCAAATATCTAAATATATGAGTAAAATTAGCGGTCCGTTACTTGATAGGATTGACATTCACATTGAAGTGTCGCCTGTAAAGTACGAAAAACTTCAAGAAACAGAATGCGCAGAATCTTCTATTGATATAAAGAAGCGTGTTAATGCTGCAAGGAAATTGCAATACGAAAGATATAGAGAATACGGAATTTTATCAAACTCTGAACTTACTCCAAGGCTAATTAATAAGTTTTGTATTCTCGGCGAAAACGAGAAAAAATTACTTCAGGATGCTTTCAAAAAATTAGGACTTAGTGCAAGAGCACACGGGCGTATTCTTAAATTGGCAAGAACAATTGCAGACCTAGAAGCAAGCGAAAATATTACCACTACGCATTTAGCAGAAGCTATTCAATATAGGTCGCTTGATAGAAAATTTTGGAGCTAGGAGGCATTTTATGTACAAAAGACACGAAGTTGGTATAAATGGCGAAGATATCGCAACTGATTATTTACAAAAGAAAAATTACAAGATTTATTCTAGAAATTTTAATTCTTATTTTGGTGAAATTGATATAATTGCAATTGATGGCAATGAGCTAGTATTTGTTGAAGTTAAAACACGAACGCAAAATTTATTTGGCACGCCAGCAGAAGCAGTTGATATCAACAAAAAACATCATATCTATAAAACAGCAGAGTATTTTCTTTTAAAAAATCATATGGAAAACGCATTAATTCGTTTTGATGTTATTGAAATATTTATGACCAAAAATAATGATACAAGAATATCACATATTAAAAACGCTATATATGAAAAACCGAGGTACACATATGTCGAAAACTTCAACATTCAATAATGTCAAAATATTAACGCCTGCTCATCCTGATTTTCCAAAAAAATTAAATATTCTTAAAGAACCGCCAGATTTGATATTTGCATTGGGCAATACATCAATTCTAAATGATTTTTCCATCGCCATTGTTGGTTCAAGAAAATGCAGTAATTATGGAAAAGAATGTGCATTTAAATTTGCAAATGAAATTTC
>CAZRQF010000063.1:0-5818 GCA_964602275.1 uncultured Eubacteriales bacterium | reverse complement strand
CTTTCAAGTTTTTCAAATTCTTGTCTGCAAGACTTAGTAACAATGTTATCATAAAACATATTGAAAATCTTTTCGCCATCAGCAAAGCAGAAAAGTACACTAAGCACCGATATGCTCTGCCCAGCATTTGTTACCATGATTTCCTCTAAATCGTAATTCATGCAAATATCACAAAATTCTTCAAACAAGCAATTTTCAATTTCTACACAACTAATGTTAAACCTATTTTCCAAAAGCCATACAAGGTCTTTTAGCAAATAGCTTCTGCTAAATTTTTCAATAAGAAGACTTACATCACGAGTAATGTTTACCGTGCCAATGTCAAAGTCACACGGAGCTATTGGCACGCCAGCCGAAAAGTAGTCTTCGTCTTTCGCATATTCATAATCTGCCATTTTTTCAATGACAGCTATAAGCGCTTTACACTCCGAAACTTCTTCAAAAATATCTTCATTTTCTGTCAAATACCAATACGCACTATTCAAAATCAAGACACTCTCATTTGGTAGCTTATCGGTAAGAACTTTTATTGCTTCTTCCATGGTGCTCGGCACATTATTATATACTACCGATTCCCAAATCTTGTTTAAAAAGCAAATAAAATAGTTTCTTTCGCCACAGCCAACTTCTATATTAACACTCTTTAAAAATTTAGTAACCAAGTTTTCATAACTAATATCTGAGGATAACACCAACTCACTAATTGCCAAATTATCTAAGCCTTTTGTAAACATCCAATTCCAAAACGGCTTGTATTCTACATCTTTAATAAGGCTAAACCATTCCGAATTTACCCATTTTCGATACATGGCTTCAAGTTCACTTGAATTTAGACCGTGCTTCTCCCAAAAATCTAAAATTCCTTGCAAAAATTCAATTGAGCAACTATTTACCCGAAAATCAAGTAAAAACTTTTTAAATGAATGATAGAATTGTCTTGTAGTTGTCTTATTCGAAAGATATGCTTCTTCAATATAGCTATTATTGCCAGTATTAAATGTCTTAAGCATAGAATTAACAATCATTTTTTCAGCACTCAAGTTTGCCTTATTTTGCTTCACATCTCTAACGACATTAAACAAGCTCTTTCTCATTTTATGCCCCTCCTTTAATTAAAGTCGGTCACTATTTACATCTAAAACCACAAGTAGTATACCACGGTGCAGATATTCTGTCAACCTTTTCAGCTTAACATAATTTGATGTAAAAAAATCTTCACCCATTACTCATAAGTGAAGATTTTTCATGTTTACTATTTAATTGTTATGCTGTCATTTATTAATGTTGTGCTATATTCGAATAACACATCTTGATTTGTAAACTCCATATATTCTCCTAATATTTTAGGCGATATATATCTTGTGTCTACAACGGTTACAGTTTTGTACCCCTCCACTAATAATGGTGTTAAACTACTTCCATATGAATCTCTAAATATTATAAGTTCTCTATTCGTTTGACAACTTGGATTATCTATCTTTAAAAGTGCCGTTGCACCTGATAAATATATATCATATTTATCATATGCCGATAATTTTTCCATATCATATATAGAAGTTTCTTTATTTGTTTCGTAATTATATACCGTGCAGTTTTCTAAAATATCATTTGTTAATATAGTTATTTTATCGCTTTTTGTTTCTACTGGATACTGCCCTGCATAAACGCCTTTAAACTCTAAAATTTCTTTTTGATTATATTCTACTTTTGGTTCTATTCCCATTGCTTTTAATATCTTATTGGCTACTTTTGTAATATTTTCTTGTTTCCAATGTGAGTCCGTAATGTAATAATCTGAAAGTTTTAATTCATCAAAAATATCTATATAATCTGCAAATGTTAAGTTTTCTTTCATTAGGCTTGTCATTTTTTCATAGTCTAATTTCAAATTTTCGCCGTCTACAAAATAGTTCTTATCTGGCACAATTGTGAAATACACTTTATTATTTTCTGTCAAATATGTTTCTTTTATTGAATTTATTTTTTTGATTAAGTTATTTATTGAACTTTCATTTAACGGATATAACCCAGAGATTAAAACTCCATCTTTTTCATAAATATCATTATAATCTAATCTACCAAAAATGTCCTTTTCTGTTAAAACTTTTGTTTTTCTAAATAATTCTCTAAAAGAAAATTGGTCTGTCGTATAAGTATCAAATTCACTAAAAAACTTTCCATTTGTTAGTTTGGTATATGAAAACTCTGGAAATTGTGCAAGTTTTCTTCTTTCAGAAGTCGAATACACCGTATCTTCTTTTAGTATGTTAATTATAAACATTCCCGTTATCGCAATCATAAACATTGCTATTACAACAATGTTTTTTGTTTTTTCGTTCATCTTGCACCTCCTAAAACCTAAAATACAAAAATGGATTAAATGAATTATCTACTAAGTATGCCGTTGTTATAAATAAAAGCCCAACTAAACAAACCGGTTCTAAGATATTTATAATTTTGTCCATAACTTTGTTTTGCTTCATTTTTTCTAAGATATTTTTTACAAATGGTGTTGCTCCAACTATTGCAACTATTATTGTTACAATATAGCTCTTTAAATAGTATAGTGTATATTTATTAATAAACGCTTCACCGTTTGCTCCGAATAGACCTATAATATTTTTCCAAGCTTCGCCCATCGAGTTTGCATTAAATATTATAAAACTAATCATTACAATAAATAATACATAAATATGTTTTAAAATGCTTGGCCATTTTTCCATATGCTTTGCTAAGAAGAATTTTTCTATTATTAATAAAACGCCAAACATAAGTCCCCAAACTACAAAGTTCCAGCTCGCACCATGCCATATTCCAGTAAGAAGCCACACTACAAATATATTTCTTACTTGCTTTAAAGCTCCTTTTCTGTTTCCACCAAGCGGAATATACACATAATCTCTAAACCATGAGCTTAGCGACATATGCCATCTTCTCCAAAATTCCGTTATGCTTTTTGATATATATGGATAATTAAAGTTTTCCAAAAAGTTAAATCCAAATATCTTTCCAAGACCAATTGCCATATCTGAATATGCCGAAAAATCAAAGTAAAGTTGAAGCATATAACTTATTGCAAAAACCCAATAGAATAATACGCTTTTTTCTAGTGTATTTGTAAATACACTGCATAACTCGCCAAGTACATTAGCTATTAATACTTTTTTGGCAAGTCCTACTATAAATCTTCTTACACCATAAGAAAACATTTCCACAGTACATTTTCTATTGTCTAATTCGTCTTCGACAGTTTCATACCTAACTATTGGTCCTGCTATAAGCTGTGGAAATAGCATTACATATGTCGCAAGTTTTAATAAACTTTTTTGCACTTTTACTTTACCGTTATAAACATCTATTACATAGCTTAAAATTTGGAATGTATAGAAAGATATTCCAATAGGAAGTGCAAGCCTTAATAAAGGAATGCTTGCCCCAAATATACCATTTATATTTTCTATAACAAAATCAGTATATTTAAAAATTCCAAGTAGTAATATATGAATTGCAACAGTTACTATAAATATACTTTTTTTCTTAAATTTATCTATTAGTAATGCTCCAACATATGCTACTAATATTTCTGCCAACATAAGATAAATATATTTTGGTTCACCATAATAATAAAAGAATAGTGATGCTAGCAAAAGTACAGTATTTCTAAGCTTTTTAGGCAATACAAAATATAATATTAGCACTATTGGTAAAAAATAATATAAAAAACTAATACTTGTAAATAGCACTTTTCCTCCTAACTAAAAAGCTTCCGTTTTTTATGGAAGCTTTTTATAATGCATTTTTTATTCTATAATTATTATATTTTATTATTCTACTATTGGCTCTATAAAAGCATCAGGAAGTGTTGCGTTTTCTGTATTGTCATTTCCATCTGTTGGTTCTTCTTCAAAATCTCCTGAAGCTGCTGGGTCTAATAATATTTCTGGTGGAAGTTCAAAATCTTCATCATCAAAATTTTGTTCTTTTTCTAAAACTTTTCCAATACCATCTTCTCCAACATATTCTTTAAATGCATTGAATACTGTTTCTTCCCAACCTTCTTGTCCCATTACTAAGAATATTACATCATTAGAACTTGTAACATAAAGTTTTTCAGCAGATACGCAAATCCACATATTCATATTTATATTGTCTAATATTTCTTGTTTCATAGATTCAATGTCTGCACCTTTTTTAACTTTTATAAGAGCTGCTTCATATGCTTGTGCATTTATAAAAGGCATAGATACAACAACTGCTTCTACATTTTCATTTGAAGATAATCCTGTAAATCTTGAAAATTGATAATCATCTGTTACATCAATTTCTACTGTATCTAATCCTGGTAAAGAATCCTCAGGTGTTTTTCCATATACATTGTTCATAATTTCTAATAAGTCTTCTGCATTTTCTGCTTTTAATCCTGCATCGCTATTGTTATTGTTTCCTGTGCAACCTACCATTGCAAATGCTAAAACTAGCAAACATGCTACTCCCCATAATAATTTTTTGTTCATAATATCATCCTTTCAAATTTATATATTTTTTATTCCTCTAGCTTAGACGATACTTTTTTAAAAAAGTTTCATTTTTTATAAAAAAGTTTTTATCTTTAATTTTACCTTAACATATAAACACATAAATTTCAATTAGTATTTTCTTCATAACAATTAGATTATTCCCAATTTTCAGTCATTTTAAAATTAGAATTTTTGTAATTTAATGCATCATTTAATTTTTGCTCTATTTCATCAGACTTTATTTTATCGTCATAAAAATATTCTTGCACCATTGGAATTATATTATACTTTACTGTCATTTTTAAATCTTCATCTGAAAGATTTTCGCAAAAATAACAATGACCTATTTTTTGTCCTTCTTTTAAATCCTTGTTTATATCAATTATTTCGTTTATGACATTTGTCATTTTTTCATTTTGCATATAAAATTTCTTAAATTTAGGATTTTCAAACATAGGTTTTACATTATAAAATCCAAATCTTCTTCTTACTGCATAATCAGTTATTGCAAACTCTCTATCCGATATATTCATAGTCCCTATTATATAGATATTTTCAGGAATAAAAAATCTTTCTTTTGAACAAGAAAGCTCTATAAAATTCTGCTTTCCTCTTTTGTCCGCTTCTATAAGCGAAAACGCTTCGCCAAATATTTTTGTTATATTTCCTCTATTAATTTCATCGATAATCAAAAAGAATTTTTTATCAGGTTTATTTCTCGCTTTATTACAAAACTTTTTAAAACAACCTTTTCTAAATTTATATATACCTATTCCGTCTGGTCTGTAGCCTTCAATAAATTCTTCATTGCAAAAGTCGGGATGAAACTGCAAACTCAATATTCTATCGTCATTCTTTTCTCCCATTAAAGAATATGCCATTCTCTTTGCCATATAAGTCTTTCCAACACCTGGTGCACCTTGCAAAATTACATTTTTTTTCATCAAAATTAATCTTTTTAGTTCTTCGTAATCTTCTTCCTCATAAAAAACTTCGCTTAAAAACTTTTCTTTATCATACTTTTCGTAAATTTGATAATCTTTTAATGGGTTTTGTTCTCTTATTATAGAATAAATAGCTTTATATTCGGCATCTGTTAATTTAAAAAATGTACCTGCTTGATTTCTAAAAGCTTCTACATTTACGATTTCTCTATTTTGTTCAATTTCTTCTCTAGTTATAGAGTCTGTAAGGTTTTCTATTTTTCGCAAATATATCTTATCATTAATTAATTCAACAGCTATTTCACATATTCCTAGTATTTCTTTTGCGGGTTCAATTTCAAAAGCAATTACTATATC
>CAZRQF010000062.1:0-5993 GCA_964602275.1 uncultured Eubacteriales bacterium | reverse complement strand
TTACAAGAATTTTTAAATGCGATGGGTGCAAATGTAAAAGGTGCAGGCTCTAATACCATTATAATAACTGGTGTAAAAAAATTACACGATGTAGAGCATAAAGTAATTTCGGATAGGATAGAAGCGGGAACATATTTATGTATGGTAGCTGCAACAAGAGGAAGTGTAGAATTAAAAAATGTTAATCCAGAGCATATTCTTGCGATAATTCACAAGTTAAAAAGAATGGGGATAAAAGTAAAAACTTTAACAAATTCAGTAACACTTGAAAGTAGCACAAAAATATTACCAACCACGATTAAAACTAATCCATATCCAGGATTTCCGACAGATATGCAATCACAAATCGCAGCATTATTGACAACAGTAAAAGGTACTTCTATAATAGTAGAAAACATATTTGAAAATAGATTTAAATATGCAAACGAACTTATTCGCATGGGAGCAAACATAAGCATAGAAGGCAAAACCGCAATAATACAAGGCGTACCAAAGCTTTATGGAACAGAAGTAGAAACTAAAGATTTAAGAGGCGGAGCAGCACTAATACTTGCAGGATTAATGGCAGAAGGAGTTACAACAATAACGGGAATAAACTATTTAGAAAGAGGCTATGAAAATTTGACTAGAAAATTATCAATAATAGGTGCAAAAATTATAAAACAATGATAAAATATTCGTTAGGTGAGTAAAAAAATGGCAAAAATACAAGATTTTAGGAAATTAAATACTATGCAAGAAAAACCTACTCCTACCAAGAAAAAAGGTAAGGAGCAGGTTTTGATGCAAAATAAAAAACAAAAAAGAAAGCAAAAGAAAAAATCTTCGCCGTTGCCGTTTTTCCTTGTGATTTTAATAGTTATAGGCATTAGCATAGGGTGTATGCTCACTCCTGCATTTAATATTTCTAATATTGAAGTTTCATCAGGAATATATGTAACGAAGGAAGAAATATTAAACAAAGCACTATATGTAAAAGGAATAAATACATTAAAAATAAATACAAAAACATTAGAAAAAAAAGTAGAAGAAATTCCATACATACAAAGTGCAGATATAAAAAGAATATTGCCAGATGAATTGTCTATAACCTATATAGAAAGAACGCCATATGCAATAGTAAAATATCTTGAATCATATGTTATAATGGACAAGTATGGTTATGTACTTGAAATAAAAAAAGAAAATGATATGAAAGATTTAACTATCATTTATGGAGTAGATGCTGAAGAATATGTACCTGGCCAAATCTTAGATGGAGCAGCAAGATTAAAATATGAAAATACAGCATATCTTCTAGAAGCAGCAAATCGTGTTAGATTTGCATTTGATATAACAGAAGTTAACTACCAAGATTCAGAAAATGTAATTTTTTCAGTTACAGATACAGAGAAAAATATGGAAATAGAAGTTGAGTATGGAAGCGTTGAAAGAGAAATATTAGGAGAAAAAATGAGTTACCTAAACGAAATGCTAAAAAATATTGAATACAAAAGTGGAGTATTAAGCATTAACAAAGATGACTATAATAAAGAATCTATATTTAAAATAAAATATTAACTTTGGAGGAAACAATATGCAAAACAAAAAGGCAATGTTTACAATAGGAATAATATGTTTTTTGATATGTTTTATGATGACTTTACAAATAAGAACAATAAAGAAAAGTGATTCAGACATAATAAGACTTAAAAATGAAAATGAATTAAGAGATGAAATAAATCAGTGGAAAGATTTGTACGATAATGCAAACGATAAAATTACAGAACTAAATAATAAAATATCAGAGTATCAAAATGCATCTTCAAAGAAAAGCGAAACAGTAGCTTTGCTAAAAAGTGAGTTGGATGAACTGAAAATACTAGCAGGCTTAACATCAGTAGAAGGTCAAGGCATAGTTGTTACATTAGATGATACAACAGCCAAAGAAAAAATAGCATTAGATGCAGGATATTATGATCCAAATGTCTATGTAATACATGATTCAGACATTCTATTAGTTATAAATGAGCTAAGAGCGGCAGGAGCAGAAGCGGTTAGCGTAAACGGACAAAGAGTAACTGCAAATAGCGAAATAAGATGTGTAGGTCCAGTTATTTCAATAAATAATGTAAGACTAACTGCACCATTTGAAATATCAGTAATAGGAGATAGCACAGTTCTTGCAAACTCACTAAAACTAAGTGGAGGAGTTATTGATTCAATAGAAAGTGCTGGAATAGAAGTTACAGTTGAAAAGAAAACAGAGATAACAATTCCAAAACTAGAAAGTGTATTAGAATTTAAATATTCAAAGCCAGTAGAGGAGGCAAATTAGATGATAATTTTAAATATTGTATTAATGTGTGCTCTTGGAGTTTTACTAGGAATATTTACTCCTACTATTCCGTACGCTTATTCACGATATATGGCAGTAGCCATAATGGCTGCATTTGATAGTATTGTTGGAGCTATATCAGGAATGCTTCAAGACAAATTTGATATGAAAATATTCGTATCGGGATTTTTCATAAATGCAATAATTGCAATTGCATTCACAATGTTTGGAGAAAGTTTAGATGTAGATATATTCTTAGCTGCAATTGTAGTTTTTGTATCAAGAATATTTACAAATCTATCTTGTATTCGTAGAATAATAATAAAAAATATTGATAACAAAAAAGTGTTAAAAAAATAGACTAATGCAAAAATTTGTGTTTTAATGTAATGTGTAAAATTAGTCAAATGCAACGGAAACTAGTTATGTTTTCTTTGTGATTTTGATATGTAATATTACTGTAATAAACTTGTAATATTTTTGTAACATTCTATTGACTTTTAATGAATAATATAATATTCTTAAACTGCGAAATTTGATTAGGGAGGTGTAGAGTTGGCCATCGGGGATATTATTGTTGGAATTGACATCGGTACCTCGAAAGTATGCTGTTGTTTAGGCCAAATCAATAAGTTCAATCAAGTCGAAATTTTAAATTCAAGTAGTGTTACATGTGATGGATTTAAAAAAGGTAAAATAGTAAGTACAGATGCTGTTGCTAGGGCAATTAGATTTGCAGTAAGTGATATTGAAGCAATGCAAGATTTTATAATAAAATCAGCATATGTAAATATTGTAGGAAAGCATGTTTCAATATTTAAAACGAAATATAGTGTCAAACTAGATGACAAGTACGAAGGGGTTACTCAAAAAAATATTGATACCATAATAAAAAGTGTTGGCGAAATAGACATACCTGAAGGACAACAAATTATAGATATAGTTCCTTCAAAATTTATTACGGACACAAAAATTACAGATGACCCAATCGGAATATTTACAGATGTACTTGAAGCCGAGCTAGATGTTATAATTGCTGATAAACAAGTTGTAAAAACTATAGTATTAGCAATGCAAAAAGCAGGACTTATGATAGACGGAATTGTAATTAATGGATTTGCGATGAAAGACATAGTGCTTACAGATGAGGAAAAAACAAAAGGAGTATTATTATTAGATGTAGGTGCTGGAAACATAGATATTTCAGTATTCAAAAATAACGGGATAGTTTATACAGATTCTATTCCAATAGGTGGAGATACAATAACAAACGATATTTCGTTAGGGCTTCAAATATCATATCAAGAAGCTGATAAACTAAAAAAACAATATGGTCTTGCAAGTGTTGCCTATATAGACAATGATTACAACATAACACTAACAACATATTCAGGCGAGGAAAGAATGAAAACCGTAAAATGTTCAGAAATTGTTGAAATAATTTCTGCAAGAGTTGAAGAAATGTTTGAACTTATAAAACAAACATTAGTAAACAACCAATTAGACGGCATTGTTTCAACATGTGTTATATCAGGACAAGGCTTTAATTCTATTAACAAAACAGAAAAACTAGCAGAACAAATTTTAAAAATGGATGTAAGATTTGGAAGTGCCAAAATGGCAAATCTGATAAAACCAGAATGTGCTACTGCATATGGTGTTGTAAAATATATATCAAACATAAAACATTCCAAAAATATTGGAAGTAAAATTCAATTAGACGATGAGCAAACATTTATCGAGAATGTTGCACAATCGGTAAAAAATTTTGTTGATACAAAGATTAGAAAAATAAAAAGTGGGAGGAAGTAACAGTGTACGAAGAATATAATAATAAACAAGAATATAACAATACTAATGTATCTTTTGCTGGAGTAGATGGAATGGCAAAGATAAAAGTAATTGGTGTTGGAGGTGCTGGAAATAACGCTGTAAACAGAATGGTTGAAATGGGCGTTAACGGTGTTGAGTTTATTGCTGTAAATACTGATAGACAAGCATTAGCATTGTCAAAAGCTGCAACTAAAATTCAAATTGGTGAAAAAATAACAAGATGTTTAGGCGCAGGCGGAGATCCTAATATCGGAGAAAAAGCAGCAGAAGAATCAAGAGAAGACATTTCAAATGCATTAAAAGGTGCAGACATGGTATTTGTAACAGCAGGTATGGGCGGCGGAACAGGAACAGGTGCTGCTCCAATAGTTGCACAAATAGCAAAAGAAATGGGAATATTAACAGTTGGTGTTGTTACAAAACCATTCACATTTGAAGGAAAAAGAAGAATGCAAAGTGCCGAAAGAGGCGTTGCAAACTTAAAAGAAAGAGTTGACACATTAGTTGCAATTCCAAACGATAGACTATTACAAGTATCAGAAAGAAAAACTTCAATGATAGAAGCATTCACAATGTCAGATGAAGTATTAAGACAAGGTGTACAAGGTATATCAGACTTGATTGCTGTACCAGGACTTATTAACTTAGACTTCGCAGATGTTAAAACTATAATGTTTGACACAGGTATGGCACATATGGGTATAGGTAGAGCAACTGGAGAAAACAGAGCAGAAGACGCTGCAAAGCAAGCTATCAACAGCCCATTATTAGAATCATCAATAGAAGGTGCAAGAGGAGTATTGTTAAATATCACGGGTGGTAAAGATCTTGGAATATTCGAAGTTAATACTGCTGCTGAATTAGTTCAAAAGAGCATAGACCCAGAAGCAAACATTATATTTGGTGCAGTTATTGATGAAAATATGGGAGATGAAATTTCTGTAACAGTTATTGCAACAGGTTTTGACAAAGATAGAGTACCACTATCTTCTGTAATGGTAGATAAAGTACTAGACAGAGCATTTGATAAAGCAACAAATTTTGCAGATGTTAGAACAGAAACAACTAACGACCTAGACATTCCTACTTTTTTAAGAAAAAACAAAAAAATAATTGAATAATATTATATATAAAACAAAAAAGAACATGTCAAAAAATGTAGACATGTTCTTTTTTTATGACCTAAATACTGACAGTTTTTTTAAGTACATAGCAATATAATACTGTTCGAGGTGATGCAAAAAGAAATGACAATATACCTAGACTTATTTATATTGAAAAATTTTATTTTTAACTTTTTAATAATTGCTATATGTGGAAAAATATTAAATTTAAAAATGAATTTGAAAAAGTACCTTTTAGCTTCAAATGTAGGCACAATTTTTGCACTTATAGCACTTATTACAAAAAACATATACATATCTTATATTTTAAAATGCATATTGGGAATAACAATAACTATAACGGCATATCCGATAAAAACAATAAAAAACATTTTAAACGAAACTAGTATATTTTTATTAACGACATGCTTTATTGGCGGAAGCCTTGTAATAATGAACACAAAAATAAATTTTATTTCTCAAACAATAGGCATAATTTGCTCTGCAATAATGCTAACAATATTTCAAAACGCATGGCAAAGCAAAAGAATACTTGAAGAACTAAAATGTGAAATAGAAATAGAAGTTGAAAATAAAACTTTTAAAACGAATGCTTTTATAGATACTGGCAATATGTTAAAGGACAGCATAAGCGGCGAAAGCGTAATTTTTATAAATGAGGAAAGATTAAAAAATGAATTACCAGAAGAAACAATACAAATATTAAAATCACAAATATT
>CAZRQF010000061.1:0-6078 GCA_964602275.1 uncultured Eubacteriales bacterium | reverse complement strand
TGTAATAGCAGCAATTGCAGAGTGCAAAAGTGTATCAAAGGTTATACATTTGCCACTACAATCTGGTAGCACAAATGTGTTAAAGGCAATGAATAGAGGGTATACAAAAGAGCAATATTTAGAGCTTGTAGATAAAATTCGTGCGAAAGTTCCAAATGTTACTTTCACAACAGATATCATAGTTGGCTTCCCTGGCGAAACAGAAGAAGACTTTGAGGATACATTAGATGTAGTAAAAAAAGTGTGCTTTGAACAGGTATTTATGTTTATATACTCAGTAAGAAAAGGTACGAGAGCAGAAAAAATGGAAAATCATATTCCAGAAGATATAAAGTCTACTCGATTTAGTAGACTAAAAGAAATTGCTGACAAAATAACCGAAGAAGAGAACTATAAATATATAGGTACTATACAGAAAGTTCTTGTAGAAGGCGAAAGCAAGACTAATAAAGATGTACTTACAGCTAGAACTACTTCAAACAAAATAGTTAATTTTATAGGCGATAAAAGCCTTATCGGAAAAGAAATAGATGTGAAAATAATTTCACAACATGTTTGGTATTTAAAAGGCGAAATAAATAAATAAAAGGAGAATGTGCATGGTAGAAATAAAATATAACAATGAAGTTTATAATTATGATGAAAATATTAATGCTTTGGAGTTTGCCAAAAAAATGAATTTGGATGTTGATGAACTATTAGCATGTAAGGTTAATAACGAAGTAAAAGCATTAGATTTTAATATAACAGAAAATTGTACAATAGAGTACATGGATTACACAACTTCTGATGGAAGCAGAATATATGTAAGAGGAATAACATTTATATTTTTAAAAGCGATGGAAGAACTATATCCAGAAATAAAAATGACAATGAATTATTCTTTGGGACATTCGCTATATTGTGAAACAGTAGCGGGCGAAATTACAGAGCAAATGATAGAGCGTGTAAAAGAAAGAATGAATGAAATAGTCAAAATGAATTTGCCATTTGAAAAGAAGGTAGTTTCAATAGAAGAAGCTAAAAAAATATATAAGAAAATAGATAGGCAAGATAAGCTTGGCTTATTAGAAAACAGAATGAAATCACATGTTTCTATATATTACTGTGGCGATACATTTAATTATTTTTATGGAGTTATGCCACTATCTACGGGATATTTAAAATTCTTTGATGTTCAAAAATATGAAAATGGTATTTTGCTTGTATATCCAAGAAGATATAATCCTAAAAAAATTGAAAAAATTAAAGATACTAAAAAGCTATATGCAACATTTGACGAATATGACAAATTACATAGAATACTTGATGTAGGCAATGTTTCAGAGTTAAACAAACAAATAAAAGAAGGAAAAATAGGCGATATAATAAGAATATCAGAAGCTTTGCACGAAAAGAAAATTGCAAACATAGCTGACATGATATGTAGTGATAAAGATAAGAGAATTGTTTTAATTGCAGGTCCTTCTTCATCTGGAAAAACAACATTTGCACAACGATTAGGTATACAACTAAAAGTAAATGGAATGAAAGCAGTAACTTTATCTATGGATAACTACTTTGTAAATAGAGAAGATAATCCAGTAGACGAAAATGGCGAATATGATTTTGAGTGCATAGAAGCACTAGATTTAAAGTTGTTTAATGAACAGTTAGCATCCTTACTAAGAGGCGAAGAAGTTCAACTTCCGACTTTTGATTTCCATACGGGAACAAGAAAATACTTGGGAAACACCGCAAAACTAAATGATGATGAAGTGCTTGTTATAGAAGGAATTCATGGCTTAAATGAAAAAATGACAGAAGCAATACCAAGAAAAAACAAATTTAAAATATACATTAGTGCACTAACAGTACTAAATATAGATGATTACAACAGAATATCTACAACAGATACAAGATTACTTAGAAGAATGCTTAGAGATAGCAAATACAGGTCACACCCTGCAACTGCTACGATAAAAATGTGGCCATCTGTAAGAAATGGAGAAGAAAAATATATTTTCCCATATCAAGAAGAAGCAGATGTAATGTTTAATTCATCGTTAGTATACGAACTATCAGCACTAAAATCATATGTAGAGCCAATACTTGCAACAGTGCCAAGCACAGCTCCAGAATATTCTGAAGCTAAAAGATTATATGAATTTTTAGGATATTTCTTACCAATTGAAACTAAAGAAATACCAATAAATTCAATAATTAGAGAGTTTATTGGCGATGGATGTTTTTATAGATAAGGAAGGATAAAAATGGCTAATTTTGTAGAGCGTGACGAAGAATTTATATGTGAAAATTGTGGCAATAAAGTTAGTAAGCTAGGATACTCATCACGAAATCATTGCCCAAAATGTCTATATTCAAAACATGTTGATGTAAATCCGGGCGACAGGGCAGAAGAATGCCACGGACTGCTAGAACCAATATCTGTGGAGATAAGCAGTAAAAAAGGTTATGTAATAATATATAAGTGCAAGAAATGCGGAAAAATAAGAAAGAACATAGCGGCAAAAGATGACGATATGAATAAGATAATAAAATTAACTGCAAATCCAATATAAACTTGTTTGTAATATAATTACCTCCTCTTTAATATTTATGTATTAAGGAGGAGGTTTTGCTATATGAAAAATAAATTAATTTGGGTTGCTGTTGCAATTCTTATTTTATTATCTATTGCTCTTAAAGTTTTTGTAAAGGACGATATTGCACCGCAAAAGCCACTTGATATTGAGATTGGCGATGAGTTTACAATTTTTGAGGGAAAAGAAAAAAAGTATGTAATTAATTATGCTATCGGAGATGTTACAGGCGATGGAATAAATGACATGGTAATAGCAATTGGTGAAAAGGAAATTTTGGATAATACGGAGGCAGAAAATGTTTCATTAGTGGTATATGATTCAAGCAGCAATCAATACTCTAAAATAGATTTGAAAAAACTAAATGGCGAAAGTTTTAGAATTGAGCTTGCAGATTTTACAGGAAATGGCGTAAACGATATTATGATAGTTGGGAAAAATGATGGAGATTTTATAGCAAGAATAGTAACAATTAGCGATAACCAATTAATAGAAATCTTTAAATCAAAAGATAATAAAGGCTTACGCTTTACTTGTGAACTATTAGATGGGTTTAAAGTAAATGTTGTTAATAGAAAGTACAATATAAATAACACAATAGAGTTAGATAAAACTTTTTGGACAAATGCAAATGTATATGAAGAATCGGGAAAACTTATTATAAAAGACGAACGCCCACAAACCACGGGATTTACAAATATAGAGCTAGTGCAACTTTCTGATGCTATGGGAATAAAAACTACACAAAGAATAATCTTTGGCGATAAATTAAACATAATAGACGAAATAACATGCATCTTTAAATACCAAGATGGTAAATGGCAACTAAAAGAAGCAACGAGCCAAAAAATGGGAAATTTATTATATTAACATTTTTCAATTTGTATCTAATATGCTACGCTTACAACTTGACTTTTCATGCATTATGATAGATAATCAAGATATAAATTTAAAGGAGGTTTTTATATGAATCCATATGATAAAGTTCATGAATTAGTTAGAGCATTAAAAGAAAGTGAGCAAGCAAAAGAATATTTAAAAATAAAAGAAGAATTATATCAAGACGAAAAAAATAAAGAAATGATAAAAGATTTTAGAGAAAAACAAGTTGAGGTTCAAAGCCTATTAATGCAAGGTCAAGAAGCGGATGCAGAAAAGATGGAAAAACTTCAAAACTTATATCAAATTTTAGTTAGCAATCAAAAAGTAAAAGAATTTTTTGACAAAGAAGTACAATTTGATGTAATGCTATCTGATATATATAAAATCATAGGAGAAGGATTAAAAGAAATAGTAGAATAATTGCGGGGTGATGGTATGTTGGTATTTATCACATTTTTATTAGCAAGTATACTGTTTGCATTTATTAATATAAAAATGACGAATGAAATGAAAAAATTAGCTAGTGATGAAACATATGATAAAGTTATTGCAAAGCTGCCAAATAACAAAGAAGTTTGTGAAGAGTTTCAAAAAATATTAGGCACGAATTGTGAAATAGCATTAGATAGCACAGCTAAAAGTAGTGCCTACATTTTCTTTTTGAATAAAATTATTTTAAGTGATACAGAAGAAGCTAGAAAAAATTTTTCAAGAATACTTTTTATTGCACATGAGTGTGTACATTCAGTTCAAAGCAAAAATTTGCATATTTCTAATTTCATATTAAAAAACATTGTAAATATTTTTACGATAGTATTACTTGTATTGCTTTGCATGAATAAAATTACATTAAATACACTTATGATTTATTTTTTAATTTCATTTATTAGCTTTTGTGTTAATATGGCAATGGAGTCAGATGCAATATATAGAAGTCTGATACTTTCTAAAAAATATTTAGAAAAGCGTGAATGCATAGAAGTTGCAGATAGATACGAATACATAATATCAAAAACTGCGATAGGCATGTTTTTTAGATATGCTTCTTTTGGCATATATGCTATTACAATAGCAGCTGTATCACTAATAATATAAGGAGAAAAAACAAATGAGTTCAATATTGATAAAAAACGCATATATAGTGAGCATGGTTTCGCCAATATCAAAAGCAGATTTATTAATTGAAGATAACAGAATTTCAGAAATTGGAATAATTGATAGAGAAGCGGATAAGGTAATCGATGCCACGGGAAAAGTTATTATGCCAGGTTTTATAAATGCACATGCACATTCTGCAATGTCTTTATTTAAAGGCTATTCAGACGACTTGGAACTTATGGACTGGCTACAAAAAGTGTGGAAAATAGAAGACTTAATGACACCTGAAGATGTTTACTACGCTTCGCTTATTGCCATTGTAGAAATGATAAAAAGTGGTACTACAACATTTGCCGACCATTATTTCTTTGAGGAAGAAACCGCAAAAGCTTTAACAAAAATAAAAATGCGTGCAATGTTAGCAAGATGCATAATAAGTGATGGCGAAGAAGCGGATAAAAGAATTGTCGAAGCTGAAAATCTATATAACGAATGGCACAACAAAGAAAATGAAAGAATTAAAATTTGTGTAGGTGCACATGCAACATATACATGTCCGCCAGAAACAATAAAAAAATCGCTTGAATTAGCGACAAAACTAAATGTACCTTTTCATATACATTATTTAGAAACTACCGACGAAATAAACCAAATGAATGAAAGATACAATAAGGGAACAACAGAATACTTAGACGAGCTTGGTGCATTTGAGCATCAAATAATCTTGGCACATGGAGTACACTTAAACGAAAATGACATAGACAGACTAAGACATATAAAGGGTGGAATAGTGCATAATCCGATTAGCAATCAAAAATTAGGAAGCGGTATTGCTGATGTGAAAAAAATGCGTGATAATGGAATAACAGTTTCACTTGGAACAGATGGCTCGGGCAGCACTAATACTTTAGATATGTTTGAAGAGATGAAAAGTGCAGCATATTTACAAAAAGTTACTTACAAAAGTGCCACTGCAATTACAGCGTTTGATGTTTTACAAATGGCAACTATAAATGGAGCAAAAACATTAGGACTAGAAAACGAAATAGGTTCATTAGAAGTTGGCAAAAAAGCCGATATAATAATAGTTGATTTAAACAAATCACATCTATGTCCAATTCACGATATATACTCAACACTAGTATATTCTGCAAATGGAACTGATGTAGAAACAGTTATCGTAGATGGCAACATCATAATGGAAAACAGAAAAATATTAGGAATAGAAGAAGAAGAAATAATATCAAAATGTAACGAAATCGTTCAAAGATTATTTTAATTGGGTAGGATATCAGTAAAGGTTTAATTAAATTTGAAATACTTTATTTGAAAATGGACGAAAGCGAACGAATAAAAATGCCACAAATGTTGAAAATATAATACTTGTGGCATTTGTTTTTTAGAAACGCAATACAAAAATGGACGAAAGCGAACGAATACGGTCAAAAGTATGACATATGGAAAACAATCATTTTACAAAAAAGACTTTTAAAAAGTCTTTTTTTGTTATAAAATA
>CAZRQF010000060.1:0-6100 GCA_964602275.1 uncultured Eubacteriales bacterium | reverse complement strand
CTTTATTTTTATATATAGTTGTGCTATAATTCACCTGTAAAAGGGTGAAAGGAGCGTAAAATGAGTGGTAGAGATATAGCAACACAAATAAAAGCGACTTTTAAGTTTAGACAAGATATGATAAAAAATAAAAAAAGGCTAAAATTTTTAGTTTCACTTTGTGTTATATTAGTTGTTGGAATAGGTGCTATTTCGTATTATTCAAAAGATATAGTAGTAGAATATAGTCAAAAGCATAAAGAGCTAAACATGGCCAAAAATGATTTTGAACTGGAAAAAGAAAAAGTAGCACAGGAAACCGAAAAGGTTTTAAGTGAAGCGGAGATAATTGCTCAAAACAATCTATATTTAGTAGAAGAAAATATAAAACTTCAAAAATCTTTACAACTTGCTGCATCGGTTGGCGTAAAGCCTCAAAATTACGACGAACCGGAAGAAGTAGAATCAGCGGTTGATTATTCTAAATTAGAGTATATAGGCGAGTTTGAAGGAACTGCATATACACCAAGTGTTGAAGAATGTAGTAATAACTTGGGCTACACAGCTTCTGGCAAGCCGATTATAGCAGGTGTTTCGATTGCTGTTGATAATAAGTATTGGAAATTAGGTACTAAATTTTACATAGAGGGTCTAGGCTATGTAGTAGCAATGGATACCGGAAACGCCGTAAAAGGAAAATACAGATTTGATTATGCGGTGTTTGATAGAGATTATGCTTTAAAATTAGGAAGAAGAGATTGGAAAGTATATTTGGTAAAAGAAGAAACGGAGGAATAGTGAACTTTTGTTTGACAAGAACAAATATTTGTGATATGCTCGAAAAAAGGCGTAATTAGGTATTTGGAAAGGGTTGATAAAATGGATGAAAATAAAATAACAGATAAACAACAAAGAGTTTTAAATTATGTGAAAGA
This sequence comes from uncultured Eubacteriales bacterium, assembly GCA_964602275.1. GTDB lineage: Bacteria > Bacillota > Clostridia > TANB77 > UBA1234 > RGIG6291. Next base: position 5,186 of record CAZRQF010000060.1, on the reverse strand, counting down.
GCAAATCAAAAAAGAGGGATATGCTCCATCTGTTAGAGAAATTTGTCAAGCTTTAGATTTAAAGTCTACTTCAACAGTTCATGGATATTTAACTAGATTGCAAAAAAAAGGTTTAATTCAAAAAGCTGCTTTAAAACCTAGAACTATCCGAATTATGGACGAAGAACTTGAGGTAAATGAAAAACCTTTCTATACTTCAAAAGAGATGGTTGAAGTGCCAATTGTAGGTAGAGTTACAGCAGGTCAACCAATACTTGCTGTTGAAAATATTGAGGATTCTTTTCCATTACCTATTGATTTTGTTGGCAATTCTGAAACATTTATGCTTAGGGTTAGAGGCGATAGCATGATTGAAGCAGGTATTTTAGATGGCGATTTAGTTCTTGTAAAAAAGCAAAATACTGCTGAAAATGGCGAAATTGTTGTTGCTTTGATTGAAGACGAAGCAACTGTAAAAACATTTTATAAAGAAAAAGGTTTTATTAGATTACAACCACAAAATAGTTTTATGCAACCAATCTTAGTTCCTACTTGTACAATACTTGGAAAAGTTGCAGGTGTGTTTAGAAAAATATAATGAATAAAAAAGGTGAACTTCCTAATAATATTATTAGGAGGTTTTTTTATGAGAAGAGATAAAAGAAATAATATGATTTTGGCAAGCACTAAGACCAAAAACAGAAATAGAGATAGGGATGCTGAAATAGCAGAAGATGTTACTTATTATGGCGAATTTGTACCATCTTTTGATGTTTGGATTACACCTGAAAAACAAAAAGAGATGGCAGAGTATTTGGAAAATTTGGGTGAAAACAGGCATGGCGACTGAGAAAATATTTCTTTATGTGAGAAAAATATTTTTTAAGGAAATATAAAAAAGTAGCCACTTCAAAAAGTAAATTCCATTTTTCACAAAAAATTTACATAAACTGTATTGACTTTTAGTGATGCGGTGCTATAATAAAGTCGAAAGTCAAAGAAAGTCAAAATCAAAAAGGAGATGAGGTAGTGAAGCTATCTGAGGTAATAGAGCAATATATAAAAGATATGATGGCTGATGCAGATGATTTTGTGGAGTTTGGGCGTAACGATTTAGCACAATATTTTAATTGTGTGCCTTCACAAATAAATTATGTTATATCGACAAGGTTTAATCCGGAAAGTGGTTACTATGTTGAAAGCCGTAGGGGCGGTGGCGGAAATATTAGAATAAAAAGAGTTAGCATTTCAAAAGATAAGTATTTGATGCATATAATTAATTCTATGAATTCAGATCTTTCACAACACGAAGCTGAAATTATAATTAATAATCTTAAAGAATATAATGTAATTTCTATGCATGAAGCTAAACTATTGATGGTAGCAACTAATGATAAAGTCTTAAATTTACCAAAAGAACATAGAGATAAAGTGAGAACTAGAATATTAAAGAATGTATTATTAAATCTTATATAAGAAAGGATGATTTTTATATGAAGTGTCAAAATTGTGGAAAGCGAGAAGCTGTTGTTGATTACACAGAAGTAATTGACGGTAATAAATTGCATTTGCATTTGTGCGATAAATGTGCGAGTGAAATGAAAATAGGAATGAATTTTACTTTTGATATGGACGATATTTTCTCTTCGTTTTTTAATGTGTTTCCAAGCATGAATGTCGTAAATACATTAGAAACTATTAAATGCAAGCATTGTGGTAGCACATATGATGATTTTAAAAACACAGGAAAATTGGGTTGCCCAGAATGTTACGAAACTTTTGAAAGCGAATTAGATAATGTTTTAAAAAGATTACACGGAAATAATAGACATGTTAAGAGCGAGAGAAAGTTTGAACTTAAAGAGAAGAAGGATAAGCAAGAAGATGAACTTTTAAAATTAAAGGACGAATTAAAACATTGTATTGAAAAAGAAGAATACGAAAAAGCGGCAAAATTAAGAGATGAAATACGAAAAATAGAAAATAAAAGAGGTGAAACAAAATGAGTTGGTATTTAAATGACGGTCCTGAAAGTGATGTTGTAATAAGTACAAGAGTTAGGTTTGCTAGAAATATTGATAATATAAATTTTGTAAATAGATGTGATAGTAATGACTTAGAAAATGTTTTAAATATTGCACAAGAAAAAATTGCAAATGACGAATTAAAATTTTATAAACTAAGTGATATGGACGATATTACAAGAATAAGTTTAGTTGAAAAGCATTGTATAAGTCCCGATATATTAAAAAAGGATATTGGCAGCACTGCTATTATAATGAATGAAAAAGAAAATGTAAGTATTATGATAAATGAAGAAGACCACTTGAGAATACAAGTTATTTCGTCAGGCTTGCAATTAGAAGACACCTTAAAACAAGCGTGCAAATACGATCAAGAGATTTCTAAAAAAGTTAAGTATGCGTATAACGAAAAGTTTGGCTTTTTAACATCATGTCCAACAAATGTTGGAACGGGTATGCGAGCATCTGTAATGTTACACTTGCCAGCACTTACATTAACTAGACGAATAGGCAGCGTATTAGATGTAATGAATAAAATTGGTATAAATGTTAGAGGCGTGTATGGCGAAGGCTCAGATGCACAAGGAAACATATATCAAATTTCTAATAAAATTTCACTTGGAATAACAGAAGAAGAAACAATTGAAAATTTAAAAACAGTTATTGAAAAAATAATAATCCAAGAAAGAAATGCAAGAAAATATTTAATGGAAAGAGGAATTAGTTTTGAGGATAAACTTTGTAGGTCATATGGAATATTAAAAAATGCTAGAAAAATGTCATCAAAAGAATGCAATAAATTAATTTCAGATGTAAAACTTGGAATTGATTTGGGTATAATAAAAGATGTCACACCTAAACAAATTAATGAAATTAGCATTTACACAAAACCTGCATCGCTTCAAAAATATTTGGGTGAATTATTATCAGAAGAAGAACGAGATGTGAAAAGATGCGAAGTTATAAAGAAAATTTTGAAATAAGGAAGTGAAAAATATGGTATATAAATTTACCAATAGAGCTGAAAGAGCAATTAGTTTGGCACAAGAAATAGCGGCTGAATTTGGGCATAACTATGTTGGCACAGAACATTTGCTATGTGGATTAATAAGAGAAGGAAACGGCCTAGCATATAAAGTGCTTTCGTCGCAAGGCATTACAGAAGAAAAAGTATCTCAGCTAATAGAAGAACTTATAGGTAGAGCAGAACCTTTAGCAGATGTTCCTATGGGATTTACTCCTAGAACAAAAAGAGTTATAGAATTAAGTTTTATAGAAGCTAAAAAGTTAGATAACAATTTTATAGGCACAGAGCATTTGCTTTTAGGAATAATGAAAGAGGGAGATAGTGTAGCTTCAAGAATAATAATGGAACTTGGCGTTGATATGCAAAAGATGTTTTCAGAAATAGTAAAAGCTTTAGGCGAAGAAAACGGCAACGCAACACCTAAGTCTAAAAAGAATAATGCCTACGCACAAACACCAACATTAAATCAATACGGGAAAGATTTAACATTAGAAGCAAGTGAAGGCAAGCTTGACCCTATCATAGGAAGAAGCAAGGAAATAGAAAGAATAATACAAATACTTAGTAGACGAACTAAGAATAATCCTTGCTTGATTGGAGAACCAGGCGTAGGAAAAACAGCAGTAGTAGAAGGGCTTGCAGAAAAGATAATTGAAGGAGAAGTGCCAGAAATATTAAGAGATAAAAGAGTAGTTACACTAGATATTTCTTCAATGGTTGCAGGTGCAAAGTATAGAGGGGACTTTGAAGAAAGATTAAAAAAGTGTTTGCAAGAAATAAAGAAAAATAGTAACACGATTTTATTTATAGACGAAATTCACACAATAGTTGGAGCTGGTGCAGCTGAGGGTGCAATAGATGCGGCAAATATATTAAAGCCGCTACTTGCTAGAGCAGAAATACAAGTAATAGGTGCTACTACTTTAAATGAATATAAAAAATATATAGAAAAAGATGCAGCACTAGAGAGAAGATTTCAACCTATAACGGTAGGCGAACCGACTATTGAAGAAACAATACAAATATTAAAAGGTATTAGAGATAAATATGAAGCACATCATAAAGTAAAAATTACAGACGATGCAATTAAGGCGGCAGTGGAGCTTTCGGTAAGATATATAAATGATAGATATTTGCCAGATAAGGCGATAGACCTTATGGATGAAGCTGCTGCAAAAGTAAAATTAAATTCTTTAACTGCTCCAAAAGAAGTTAAAAAAATTGAAGAAAAAATTCAAAACATAATAAAAGAAAAAGAAGATGCTATAAACACACAAGATTTTGAAAAAGCTGCAAAATTGCGTGATAAAGAACATAAAGAAAAAGAAAAACTAGAAAAAGTAAAATTAGAATGGTCACAAGAAAATCAAATAAAAACAACATCAGTTACAGAAGAAGAAATCGCACAAGTTATCTCAAACTGGACAGGTGTACCTGTATATAAATTGACAGAAGCGGAAAGCAGTAGACTTATGAAGCTTGAAGAAGAAATGCACAAGAGAGTAATTGGTCAAGAAGATGCAATATCTGCTGTAAGTAGAGCGATAAGAAGAGGAAGAGTAGGATTAAAAGATCCAAAGCGTCCGATAGGTTCATTTATTTTCTTAGGCCCTACTGGAGTTGGAAAAACAGAAACATGTAAAGCTCTAGCAGAAGCATTGTTTGGCGATGAAAATGCCATCATAAGAATTGATATGTCCGAATATATGGAAAAACATACTGTATCTAAGCTAATAGGTTCGCCTCCAGGCTATGTTGGTTTTGAAGAGGGCGGTCAATTAACAGAAAAAGTTAGAAGAAAGCCATATTCAGTAATACTATTTGACGAAATAGAAAAAGCACATCCAGATGTATTTAACATATTGCTACAAATACTAGATGACGGAAGATTAACAGACTCACAAGGCAAAACAGTAAGTTTTAAAAATACCGTAATAATAATGACATCAAATGTTGGTGCTAGGTCAATCTCCGAGAAAAAATCAATTGGATTTAGTGGCACAGAAGATAGCAAACAAAATTATGAACAAATAAAAAGTAGCGTAATGGCAGAATTAAAGAGAGAATTTAGACCAGAATTTTTAAATCGTATTGATGAAATAATAGTATTTAAACAATTAAATCAAGAAGAAATTACAAAAATTGTAGACCTAATG
>CAZRQF010000059.1:0-6110 GCA_964602275.1 uncultured Eubacteriales bacterium | reverse complement strand
TATCTATTGCTTACTTTTCTACTTTTTGTTATACTTCATTGTAGGAGGCGAGGCGAATGCTATCTGATATTGAAATATCAAAACAGGCTAGTTTGTTACATATTAAAGATGTTGCGAATTTAGCTAATATAGATGAAGATGATTTAGAATATTACGGAAAATATAAGGCAAAGTTATCGGAAGACTTACAAAATAAAATTAAAGATAATAAAGATGGAAAATTAGTGCTTGTTACTGCTATAAATCCAACACCAGCAGGCGAGGGGAAAACTACTGTCACAATTGGATTGGGGCAGGCATTAAATAAGCTTAGTAAAAAATGTGTTATTGCTCTTAGAGAACCATCGCTTGGTCCTGTTATGGGGCTTAAGGGTGGTGCAACTGGTGGTGGTTATAGTCAAGTTGTTCCGATGGACGATATAAATTTGCATTTTACAGGGGATATGCACGCTTTAACTGCTGCAAATAATTTGCTTTCTGCAATGATTGATAATCATATATATTTTGGTAATAAATTGAATATAGATTTAAATAGAATACTTTGGAAAAGAGCTTTAGATATTAATGATAGAGCACTTAGAAATGTGACGGTGGACTTATCTAAAAAAGGCGAAAAGAGAAGTAGGGAAGATGGTTTTGTTATAACTGTTGCTTCTGAGCTTATGGCGATATTATGTTTGGCAGAAAATTTAGAAGATTTGAAAAAGAGGATTGCTAATATAATTGTAGCATATAATACGGATGGTGAAGTAGTAAGAGTATCAGATTTAAAGGCAGAAGGTGCGATGACTGCACTTTTGAAAGATGCTATAAAACCTAATTTAGTACAGACTTTAGAAAATACGCCTTGTATTATGCATGGTGGACCGTTTGCTAATATTGCACATGGCTGTAATAGTGTAATTGCAACTAAGACAGCGTTAAAGCTATCAGACTATGTTATAACGGAAGCGGGTTTTGGTGCTGATTTAGGAGCTGAAAAGTTTTTAGATATAAAGTGTAGAGTTGCAAATTTAAAGCCTAGTGCAATAGTGATAGTTGCTACAATAAGGTCGCTTAAATATAATGGCGGGGTAGCATTAGAAGATTTATCGGTTGAAAATATTGAAGCTTTGAAAAAGGGCAGTGTAAACTTGCAAAAACATGTTGAAAACATGAAAAAATATGGTGTTCCGGTAATTGTTACTATTAATAAATTTTCAACTGATACAAAAGAAGAAATAGAATGTTTAGAAAATCTTTGCAATGATTTTGATGTGCCTTTTTCAGTTTCAGAGGTGTTTGAAAAAGGTGGAAACGGTGGTATTGATTTAGCCAATTTGTTAATAAAAACAATAGATGAAAGTAAAGAAAATTATGCTCCTATATATGATGTAAATCTTCCTATAAAAGAAAAAATTTTGACAATAGCCAAAGAAATATATGGAGCGGACGGTGTTGACTTTTCTGAAGATGCGAATATGCAAATTGGACAAATTAATAAAATAGGATTAGACAAATTGCCGATTTGCATGGCAAAAACGCAATACTCGCTTTCGGATAATCCAAAGTTATTAGGAAGACCAGAAAATTTTAAAATAAGCGTTAAAGAAGTAAAAATCAGTGCTGGTGCAGGTTTTATCGTTGCACTAACCGGAGATATATTAACAATGCCAGGACTTCCAAAAGTACCTGCAGCTGAGAAAATAGATGTGTTGCCAGATGGAACTTTGACAGGAATATTTTAATTTTTGTAAATGTTGTGATTGGGTTTAGCCGTAAAATTGCACATTTTGCCATGGCTTTGCTAAGTTACTAGACATACCCATTAATATCTAAATATTAGTAGTAGTATAATCTTGTGAATTCGAAAAATATTTACATAACTTTTCTTGTGTGATATAATTTCCTTGGGGCTAAGGAGTCCTTAATTTTTTGCATAGGAGCGTGATTTTGTAATGATGAAAATTTATAAGACAGTTGACGAGCAAGGGTTTTTCAGAGAAATTTCCCGCATTGAAAAGGGGTGTTGGATAAATCTGGTTGCGCCTACTGTGCAAGAGATAAATACGCTGTGCAATTCTATTGGTGTTAGAGAAGATTTTTTAAGGTATCCGTTGGACCAAGAAGAAAAGGCCAGAATTGATGTTGAGGATGATCAGGTGCTTATAATTGCCGATGTTCCGGTAATTGAATCTTTAGATAAAGAAAGTGAAGAGCTTTTTTCAACTATGCCACTTGGTATGCTAGTTGTAAGAGATGACTATTTTATTACAGTTTGTACAAAAGAGAATGCAGTATTAGAAGAATTTATAAATTGTAAGGTTAAAGGTTTTTATACATTTAAGAAAACTAGATGCATATTACAAATTCTATACAAAATGGCTACATATTATTTGACATACCTAAAATATATAAATAGAGAAACAGACAAAGCGGAGAGTAGACTTCAAAAATCGATGAAAAATCAAGAACTAATAAAATTATTATCACTTGAAAAATCACTTGTGTATTTTACTACATCACTAAAATCAAATGAAATAGTAATGGAAAAATTACTTAGAGGAAAATATATAAAGATGTATGACGAAGATGAAGATATTTTGGAGGATGCTATCGTAGAAAATAAACAGGCCATCGAGATGGGAACAATATATCGTGATATTTTAAGTGGAACTATGGATGCATATGCTTCAGTTATATCTAATAATCTAAATATTGTAATGAAATTTTTAACTTCAATAACAATAGTTTTATCAATTCCAACAATTGTTGCAAGTTTGTGGGGAATGAATGTGCAAGGATTACCGTTTGCGGATAATCCATACGGATTTATAATTGTTGTAGGAATTGCAATTATAATATCTGTTGTTGCATATTTGTATATGAAGAAAAAGGATATGTTATAATAAAAAAGATGTTCTAATGTTTTAAAATTAGAACATCTTTTTTCTAAACTTGTATAAAATCTCTTATTACTTCGCCTGCAATTGCAAGCCCTGCTACTGATGGTACAAACGCAATGCTTGCTGGAACTGCTTTTTCGTTTGGATTGCTTTTATTAGTTTTTATAGGAAGCTCTTCTGAAAATAATACTTTAACTTTTTTTATTCCTTTCTCTTTTAATTCTTTTCTAATTACTTTTGCAAGTGGACATACTGAAGTTTTTGATATGTCTGTAATTTTAAACTTTAGTGGGTCTAATTTGTTTCCTGTGCCCATTGAGGAGATTATTGGTATATCAAGTTCTTTTGACTTTTCGATTATTGCAATTTTTGATTTTACCGCGTCGATTGCATCTACAACATAATCTAAATCTTTTGTTATAAATTTATCAATGTTTTCAGGTGTTACAAATTCTTGATAGCAAACTACATTTGCATTTGGATTAATATCTAAAATTCTTTCTTTCATTATTTCAACTTTCGCTTTGCCAACGGTAGAGTGTAAAGCTATAATTTGTCTATTTATATTTGATAAAGAAACAACATCATTGTCAACTAATATTAAATTACCTACTCCACTTCTAGCAAGTGCTTCGACAACATAAGAGCCTACGCCACCTATTCCAAATATGATTACGGTTTTAGAATGTAGAGCTTCTAAGTTTTCTTTTCCAATAAGCATTTCAGTTCGAGAAAATTGTTCCATAAAATACCTCCTATTTGGTTAAATTATATCACAGCGATACTTGTGCTAGCAACTCTAAATGTGTTGAAAAATGGCATTTATCATGATAAAATCTCTTGTGAAAGGAAAGATGAAGATGGCACTTTTAAGTTTGAGTAATGTTTCTAAAAGTTTTGGAAATCGTGTATTGTTTAGTGGGGTTTCATTTACCGTTGAAGACGGCCATAAGATAGGGCTTGTTGGAGTAAACGGAACGGGCAAAACTACTTTGTTTAAAATAATACAAGATGCGCTTGCATATGATGAAGGAGAGTTATATAAGGCTAAAAATGTAAATATAGGCTATGTAGAGCAATTTGTATGTACGAAACCTAATGCAACTTTGTACGAAGAAGCTTTATCTATACACGAAAGATTATTGCAAATTGAAAATGAAATGTTACAAATACAAAACGATATTGAGAAAAATACAGAAAATATAGAAAAGCTTGTTTTAAAACAACATGCAATTGATGAAGAATATAGAGATTTAGGAGGCTATACATATAAGAGCATAACTCGTTCAACACTTATTGGACTTGGATTTTCTGAAAAGGAGTTCACGCTTGAAGTGAGCAAACTAAGTGGAGGTCAAAAAACAAAACTTATGCTAGCTAAAATGCTACTTAGTAAATCTAATCTATTACTATTGGACGAACCAACAAATAATTTGGATATTGATGCTATTGAGTGGTTAGAAGAGTTTTTGATTAATTATAAAGGTAGTTTTATTGTAATATCACACGATAGATACTTTTTAGACAAAGTGACTTGCGAAACTTATGAGCTTGAAAATAAAAAACTTACAATATATTCTGGAAATTATTCGAAATATTTAAAATTAAAGGAAGAAAGAAATAAAACTTTAAGTAGAAGATATGAAAATACTCAAAAGGAAATAGAGCGAATAGAAGGAATAATTGAACAACAGAAAACTTGGAGTCAAGAAAGAAATTTTAAGATTATAAAAAACAAGCAAAAGATGATTGATAGAATGGAGCAAAGCTTAGAAAAACCTGATGAAAAGCTAGATAAGCTAAAGTTTAAATTTAAAACTATATCTGGTGGAAACATGGAAGTTTTGGTAGTAGATAAGCTTTCTAAAATGTTTGAAGATAACAAAATTTTTGAAAATATTTCTTTAGAAGTATTAAAAAAAGAAAAAGTCTTTTTAATAGGTCCAAATGGGACTGGTAAAACTACATTGCTAAAAATACTTCAAGGAAAATTAAAACAGACATCAGGTAATTTTAAAATTGGAAGTAATATCAAAGCTATGTACTACAACCAAACTTCAGAAGATGAATATACAGAAAATAAGACAATATTAAAATATGTTTGGGACAAACACATAGAGCTAACGCAAACAGAAGTTAGAAAAGCGTTGGCAATGTTTTTGTTTAAAGGTGAAGATGTTGAAAAGAATATCCAAGATTTAAGTGGAGGCGAAAAAGCCAGAATTTCTTTGCTCATGTTAATGCTATCAGAATCTAATTTTTTAGTATTAGATGAGCCTACTAACCATTTGGATATTTATTCGAGAGAAGCCTTAGAAAATGCACTTTTAGATTATGAAGGTACTTTACTTATTGTGTCGCATGATAGATATTTCATAAATAAATTAGCAAGCAAAATATACAGAATTGAAAAAGACTGTGCAAAAGAATTTAAAGGAAATTATGATTTTTATATTCAAAATTATGTAAAAAAAGAAGAAGAGGGTATTTTGCAAAATGTAAAGAAAAACGACTATAAAGAACGAAAAGTAAAAGAAGCGGAAGAAAGAAAAAAGGCAAATGCCATAAAGAAAATTGAAGAACAGATAACCCAAAAAGAAGAAGAAATAAAAAAATTAGAAGAAAGGTCATTGACTGATGAATATGCTAAAGAATATACAAAAGCAATGGAAATTATGAACGAAATAAACGAAAATAAAGCTACTTTGGATGAGCTATATATAAAATGGGAAAACTTAACTAATAGTGACAATTGTTAATTTGATTTCATAAAATATAGTGTGAATTACAAACTTGTAATTCATAAAGGAGGATATTTATGGGAAATAACGATTGTTGGTGTTTACTTGCTGCAGTTATTAGCTTGTTTATAGGCGTTATATTAGGAGTTGTTTATTACTTTAGTTTGCTTCCCGCAATAGCTACACCTATACTAATATTAGTTATACTAGCAGCCGTATTCTTAGTCACTCTTGTATTTGTTGGAGCATTTGCAGGAAATAAAATTGGAAGATGCGTATGTGGAAATGGAAATTGCTTGCTTGGCGGTATAGTAGGAACAATCATTTTTGGTATTATAGCATTAGCACTTGAACTTACAACTGTAACAATAGCAAAAACTGTCATAGTAGCAATATTTGGGTTATTTGCAGCATTATTTATAACAACACTAGTAATATTTATAAGATGCATAATAGAAGCAAATTGCAGATGTAGAGATTAAAA
>CAZRQF010000058.1:0-6142 GCA_964602275.1 uncultured Eubacteriales bacterium | reverse complement strand
TGTGCTTTTTTAATCTCTAAACTTTTATTTTCTAACTATCTTTTGAATGTTTTCACTCGTTAATCCGTAATGCTCCATTAGCTCATCCCATTTTCCTGATTGTCCAAATTCGTCATTTATTCCAAGTCGAATAACTTTTGTAGGATAATTTTCAGCAAGCACTTCGCAAACTGCACTACCAAGCCCGCCAATTATACTATGGTCTTCTGCAGTTATTATTTTTTTCGTTTCTTTCGCACATTTTATAATAAGCTCTTTATCTATCGGTTTTATTGTGTGAATGTCTACTACTCTTATGTTTATTCCATCTTTTTGTAGTTCTTCTTTTGCTTTCAAAGCTTCCGCTACCATCACACCAGTTGCAATAACTGTTGCATCTTCTCCGTCGCCATGCATTATTCCCTTGCCCAATTCAAATTTTGTGTTTGCCGTATATATTTCTTCAGTTGCAGGTCTTGCAAGTCTAATGTACATTGGTCCTACATAATTTATCGCAGCTTCTATTGCCCACCTTGTCGTAGCATCATCCGCAGGCGATATAACCATCATATTTGGTATACTTCTCATAAGCGATATATCTTCTAAAGCTTGATGTGATGCTCCGTCTTCACCAACTGTTATCCCTGCATGAGTTGCAGCAATTTTAACATTTAATTTTGAATATGCAATCGTATTTCTCACTTGGTCATATGCTCTACCAGAAGCAAAAACTGCAAATGTACTTGCAAATGGAATTTTACCGCTAAGTGCAAGTCCTGCCGCCGTCCCCATTAAGTCTTGCTCTGAAATTCCAACATCAAAAAATCTTTCAGGAAATTTTTTCTTAAAATCTATTGTCTTAGTCGCTAGTGCTAAATCTGCATCTAACACAACAACATTTTCATATTTTTCTCCAAGCTCTGCTAACGCTTTGCCATAACTTTCACGAGTTGCTATCATCTACTATCCCTCCTCTTACATTAACTCTGCAATTGCAGCTTCGTATTGTTCTTTGTTTGGTGCTTTTCCATGCCAAGAGCATTGATTTTCCATAAATGAAACTCCTTTGCCTTTTACAGTATTAGCAACTACCATACTTGGTTTATTTTGTTTTTTGGCATTTTCAATTGCCATATTTATTTCTTCAAAGTTGTGTCCATCAATTTCTTGTACATACCAACCAAATGCTTCAAATTTTTCTTTTACTGGTGCAACTTTCATAACCTCATCGTTTGAGCCATCTATTTGCAATTTGTTGTAATCTAAAAATGCAATTACATTATTTAAATTGTAGTGGCTTGCCGTCATCATAGCTTCCCAAACTTGACCTTCTTGTATTTCTCCATCGCCTAAAATAACATATACATTATTATCTTTTTTGTCTAGCTTAAAAGAAAGAGCCATACCATTTGCAATTGATAATCCTTGTCCAAGCGAACCACTAGAAACATCTACACCTTTTGTCTTTAAAAGTGATGGGTGCCCTTGAAGCTTGCTATTTAATTTTCTAAATGTTTTTAGTTCTTCTTTTCCTATTATGCCCTTTTCTGCAAGTACAGCATAAAGAGCTGCAGATGCATGTCCTTTAGATAAAACTACTTTATCTCCATCATTAATTTTTTCAAAATATATTGCAGTTAAAATATCAGCACATGAAAGAGCACCTCCCGGATGCCCAGATTGTGCTTCATAAATTTGCAATAATATATCTTTTCTAACTTCTTTTGCAATTTGATTAAGTTCCATTCTTTATTCTCCTTTCTTCGTCATAAAGCCTTCTCCAATTGTTTCCGCAACATTAGTTACAATCATAAAACAATCTTTATCTATTTCTATTACTTTATTTTTTATCTTAGGTATTTCATTTTTACTCGCAACACAAAGAAGTATTTCTTTTTCTTCTCCTGAATATGCACCTATTCCAGTAAGTTTAGTTGCACTTCTTCCAACTTCAGTTATTATATAATCAGAAATTTCGTCTGCTTTATTAGTAATAATGTATAAGGCTTTAGAATAAGCACGCCCATCTATTATTAGGTCCATTATTTTGCTCATAGTAAAAACAGCTATAGCAGAATATAATGCAACTTCTATACTATCAAAAGTAATAGCTGATATCAAAATTATAAAACCATCAATTAATAAAAGTATTTCGCCCATGTTAAGATGTTGCTTTTTTGTTTGAATTATTTTAGCAATTAAATCCGTACCACCAGTAGTTGCTTCGCCAATAACTGCAAACGCCAAACCAACTCCAGTTATTCCTCCACCAAATAACGAGGCAAGTAGCAAATCATTAGTAAGCGGAGATATATTTTCAAGCAACATTAGTGTAACTGATAATGCTCCCATACTACACAATGTTCTTATACTATAATTTATTCCAAACATTTTAATGGCAATTATAAAAAGTGGAATATTTAAAATCAATGTTGTTATACCTGCATTTACATTTAACAAATAATACAAAAGCGTGGATATTCCACTAAGTCCGCCCGTTGAAAGTTTTAATGGAAGTAGCAATAATCCTACTCCAACACCAACAATTATACCACCTAGTATCGCTAATACATATTTTTTTACTTCTTTGCTTTTCAAAACATTCACTCCTATTTCTCTATTTCAGCAATTATTTTATCTAGTGTTTCTGTGCCAATTTGTTTAAATTCTTTTATCTTACCTGTATAGTCAACCTTTTCACCATCTATAAAATTTTGAACATGATTTAATATTTTATCTACTGCAATATCTTCATATGTACACACCGGTGTCATATTAATCATCTCTAAAAATCCGTCAATCTTAGGGTCATAAGAAATACCTACGGTTGGTACATTCATAACAGCCGAAAATACCAATGCATGAAGTCTAACTCCAACATTAACATCCATAAGTCCCATAGTTCCCAAAATTTCAGATGGCAAATATCTATTAGGCATCAACACCGCTGCATCTTCATGTTTCATTTTATGCATAATAATTTTACTAATTTCAGCGTCTTTTGGTTTATGGAACGGAAAGAAAACAATTCGTGCATCATATTTTTCAACAAGTTTATCAGCAATTTCAGCAAACAAATCAGTTCTATCTTTATCTTTCCATTCTCTAACTGAAAAACCAATTAACTTTTGACCTTCTTTATAATTATGCACATTATCTTTTAAAATCTTCATGCATCTTTCTTTTGCTGGTGGTTCCATCATAAAAATCATATCGGAAGAAAACGACATTTTCTCTTCTTTTATGCCAATATCTTTTGCATATTCAATTGCATTGTTATCTCTTAGAGCAACTAACTTAACACTTTTTTTATTTAAAGTATTCTTAGTCATTTTCTTATACAAATTTGTACTGATAGGTCCCATTCCCTGATATGCAACACACACTTTTTTTCTCATAAGCTGTGCAATCTTCACAACGCCCAAGTAATACCAAATGCTTTTTTTACTTGTTATATCCTGAAATAATGTTCCGCCACCACTTACAATAATATCAGACTTTTTTATCGCTTTTATAATTTGTGATAGTTTAGCTCTATCGTATGCTTGAACATTATATAATTCCTTTGTTCTTTCGGGATTCGAAGAAAGAACTATAAGCCCATAATTTCTTTTAGCTAGTAAAATAGACATAGTTTCAATCATAGCTTCATCACCCGTATTATTAAAACCATAATATCCTGAAATCAATACATTTTTCATCTCATCACTCCTACGAAAAATATTTTATCATATAAAAAAATACTACGCAACAAAAAAGGTACAAGCATATCTTGTACCTTCCTATTATAATCACAATGCCTTTTGTGCTGCGTGCATTTCCGCTTCTTTTTTGCTTCTACCCTCGCCTTTTCCTAATAACTTTCCATCGCAATATACTTCAACTACAAAAGTTTTATCATGGTCTGGTCCACTTTCACTCACTAATTTGTATTCTATTTTCACTTCACCATGCACTTGCAATTTTTCCTGTAACTGTGTTTTATAATCTTTATTTCCATTTTTAACATACTCTTCTATCTGTGGAATAATATTTGGTAGTATAAACTTTTTAGCTTCTTCAATGCCAGAATCCAAAAATATAGCACCTATCACGGCCTCAACCGCATCTGCCAATATAGAATTTCTATACTTTCCATCTTTTTTTGTTTCACACTTTCCAACTAGTAAATATTCACTAAACTCATAGCTATTAGCAACTTTTGCAAGCGAATTTTCACACACAGCAAACGCTCTCGTCTTTGTCATTTCACCTTCCGGCATTTTAGGGTATGTTTTATAAATATATTCACTCGATATAAGCTCAAGTACCGCATCGCCCAAATATTCTATTCTTTCATTGCTCTGAGCATTTTTTGTTTCATTTGCGTATGATGTGTGTGACAATGCTAAATGCAATAAATCTTTATTTTTAAATTTATATCCTATTTTTTCTTCTAGAGTCATTTTTCCTCCTACTTATATAATGACAAAAAAGAGTTGCATTTATGCAACTCTTTTCTTTTAATTATTGGTTATTTTTTATATATTCTATTACATCACCAACAGTTGCTATCTTTTCAGCTTCACTATCTGGAATTTGCAAATCAAATTCTTCTTCTAGAGCCATTATTAATTCAACAATGTCTAAAGAATCAGCACCTAAATCATCTATAAAAGATGTTTCTGGTTTAATAACCTCATCTTCAACTCCTAGTTGCTCAACAATTACTTCTTTTACTTTTTCTAAAATTGCATCTGGATTCACCAAAAATGCCCCCCTTCTCATATAATCAATTGCTCATAAAATAACAATAATATATAAAATGTTAAATGTCAATACATGAATTAATCTTCAATTGTAATATTTTCTTTTATTGACTCAACAATTTTATTTTTTGCGATTTTATCTGCTTGCTTTAAAGTAATTTTCACAAGTTTTGCCTTAGCACTACCATGGCACTTTATCATCGGTTTCTTTATGCCTAAAAGTAATGCTCCACCATATTCTGTATAGTCCATTCTCTTTTTAAATCTTTTTAATGCAGGGAATAACATTGCTGCTAATAATTTTGTCCAAAGATTTCTATATAATTCCTCTTTAAGCATTTTATTTACAGCAGCACCTAATCCCTCAATTGTCTTTAATGCAATATTTCCTGTGAAGCCATCTGTAACTACAACATCAACATCGCCATCAAAGATGTATCTTCCCTCAACATTACCATAAAAATTTATACTTTCGTCTTCTTTAAGTTTATGATATGTTTCACGAAATAATTCAGTACCTTTACTTTCTTCAGCACCATTATTTAAAAGACCAACCTTTGGATTTTCTCTACCTTCAACTACTTTCATATAAATAGATGCCATCTTTGCAAACTGATGTAAATTTACAGGTCTACAATTTGTATTAGCACCACAATCTATTAGCATAAATCCCTTTCCATCATATGTAGGAAGCATTGGGCAAAGAGCAGGTCTGTCAATTCCTTTAATTCTACCAACAAGTAAAAGTCCACCAGCCATAAATGCACCTGTGCTACCAGCTGAAATTAAAATATCGCCTTCGTCCTTCTTTAACATATCAAAGCCAACAACCATAGAAGAATCTTTTTTCTTTTTTATCGCTTCCGTAGGTGATTCGTCATTTGTAATCATCTCTGAAGCATGTTTTATTGTAATTCTCTCACTAACTTCAGAAATATTATCTTTACCATACAATTCTTTTATTTTCTCGTTTATAATTTTTTCGTCGCCAAGCATAACAATATCAGATTCCAACTCATCAATTGCCTCAATGCAACCTTTTATAAACTCATCTGGGCTATAATCCCCGCCCATGACATCGACTAATATTTTCATGAAAACTCCTTTCGCATATCCACTTATATTTTACACTATATATTATATTTTTCAACAATTTTGACCATACCGTAATACAATAAGAAATTATAATACACCTATTTTTATTTTGCAATATCTAGACATTTTAAAATTACAACAAAAAAGACGAGGAAATTTCCCCGCCTTAAATAATTTTATCATATAGCAAATTTTAAGAATTCTCCATTGTGCCTATATCTATTAAAGTTTTTACTTTTTTATAAACTTCTTCTGAATTTTCTAAACATGAAATAATTACACCGTTGTCAACGCCAGTATCTGCATTAGTATATAGTTTG
>CAZRQF010000057.1:0-6579 GCA_964602275.1 uncultured Eubacteriales bacterium | reverse complement strand
TGGGTGAGCTGATACAATACACTCGTAAAATTAGTTTTTTAATTGTTATGGAAAGATTTTTCTATTGTGAAAAGGAGGAAAAAGCATGGCAGATTCCGACAAGTTGCTTGTTACTGTAACTCGGCAAATACCGTATGATAGGTTAATTGTGAGAGAAAAAATAGAACTTGCACAGCATACTCAAAACATGGAAGAACTTATAGCACTTGCTACAGATAAGTCTTTTAATGTTAGAAAAAGCTTGCTCGAAAGAAGCACAGCTATTCCAGATGTGATTTTAGGAAAATATCTTATTAACGATAAAAATGAGGAAATAAAGGAAATAGCAACTGAGTGTCTACTATACAAATTGAATAAATATAATGCACCTAAACTTGGAAATGGATGCTCCAAATTGCTTGCTTTTTTGTGTACATTTTTTTCGAGAGATTTTATTGCAAAACTTGATACTGTAGGTGCAAAAAAAGCAGCTATTGCAGCGGTATATTTGTATGATGTAAAGTTTGGCTTTCTAACTAAAAGTAGAGTGAATTTTGACTATTATTATAAAGATGAGTATCGAAATTTTTATCGTAGTAAGTATAATACAGTATTCGGACTTCAAACAGAATATGAACCGTGGGCGGACTGGCTTTGGTGGGCACTCGAAAGAGTGGCAATTTATAGCTACTTCCCAGAAAAGATAGAAGAAGTGTTAAAAAATAATAAAAATTTTGTTGACGGTGAGATAGAAAATATTGCTCATTTGAAAGATGCTATAAGAGCGGATGAAAAAGATGAAAAATGGATTAAACTTTTGGCAAGTGTTATCTTTTGCTCCGGAAGCCCAAAACTTGATTTTATAGAGCAAAATTCAGAAAGAGACTGGCTTGCGTTTAAATTGCAGATTTCACTT
Organism: uncultured Eubacteriales bacterium; assembly: GCA_964602275.1. Classification (GTDB taxonomy): domain Bacteria; phylum Bacillota; class Clostridia; order TANB77; family UBA1234; genus RGIG6291. Next base: position 5,684 of record CAZRQF010000057.1, on the reverse strand, counting down.
CGTAAAATAATTGAAGCAGATGAAGTGTTACAATCTGCGTATAAAACGAGTTTAATTTTTACACGATATAATGAAGGAGAGAGTAAAGTATGAAAAAGGATTTAGCCGAATATAAGGTAACTGTCAAACGGGAAGTGCCATATAGTGAACTTACAGAAAAAGAAAAAATACATTTTGCCATTGGTAGTAATGAAGAAGCATTGCTTGAACTGATTGCAAATGATGCCTCACTTAAAGTGCGTGAAACTTTGGCAAACAGGGCTATGAGAATCCCCGGTAAGATTTTGTGTGAACTTTTGCAAGATAAGAACCCAAATATAAGGAAAACGGCTAAGGCTAGAGTGTTTAACGAATTGATATATAGTAATTTGGAAAAATATACAAAAAGTTTTGAGCTTATGCTTACATTTGTGTGTAATTTCTTTGGTAAAGACTTTATTGGTAATTTAACTGAATTTGAAACTAAACGCCAAGCACTTTCAGCAATATATTTGTATGATTTGAAGTATAGTTTTTTAGGTCAAAACGAATCGCTATTTGGTGCAAGGCACTTTAATAGTAGAAATGGTGGATACTATTCTTTGTATGATGATGGCCAGCCGAACAATGGGACAATATGGAAGCTTTTAGGCACAATGGTGTATTATCAATATATGCCGGAAGAGTTGGAAAATATATTGAAAAAACAACTTATTCCTACTGAAAATGTTGAAAATTTGCAAAATTGGATTCAAGAAAGTGAACCTTCAAATTTGGAAAAACCCTGGATTGATATATTGGCAAAAACACTTTTTAACTTGGGTAAACCATATAGCAATATTGAAGAAAGAAAAGAAGAACGCTTTAAGCTTTGTATGGTTGAAGGCCTTGAAATAGTTGAAAAAGCAGAGATTGCAATTAGTGAAATGTATAAGACAAGTGCAGTAATTACTGCGTACACTAAAAATGTGTAAGAATATTAAAAAACGAGGAGTATAATGCTCCTCGTTTTTTATGTGTGCATAAAAGTTGCAAAATTGGTTGTAACAATGTAGTTATTTATAGTCTACTATTTTACGCAATTTGTAAATCTCACCATAGAACGCTTCGATTGTATAAATCAAAGGTTCAATTTGAGCTTTGGCAGCATAGAAAAGACTTTCATAGCGAGTGTATTTTTGCCGGCACTCTTTAAAAAATGGGAGATAATATTGTTTGGTTTCAATTGCTTTTTTATAGCGATCTTCAAAAGATTTTTTATTAAGTGTCATCATATTATGCATACGATCGGCAGTTTTAATGGCAGAAGCATCAGGATCAGTTTTAATTCTTGTAATGTATTGCATCAAATTTCCATGAATATGATAATCGACATCATGTTCCTTAGTGAGTAAATCAACTAAGCGGGCAACATTGGAGTTAAAAAGTTTTTCAAGAATAATGACATTGTAACCTTTTACATCTTCAATGATATCGTGTAAAAGAGCAGCACAAATAACATCTTCATTTTTAATACCATATGACAAAAGCGTATTTGCAACATCAACACAATGAGTGTAATAGTCAATGCCGTCATCACGGACAAAACCGTTTTCAATGCACATTACTTCGGAAACAAGGTCGAGAGCTTTGAGAGCATTAGAATTTAAACCATACAGAGTAACCAAACGCCGTTCTAAGTAGGAAACATTTGTGTAAGTCCCACGCATACCCAAACCTCCTTAACAAAAAGTCGGTCGTGTTTGAAATTTTTTATTTAAGGCATTGTATCACCATAATAAGGTTATGTCAACAAAAAATAATATAAATATTTTCACCTCTTATCTAACTAAACATAGATTGGAGGTGTTTTTATATGGAAAAAATTGTTTGTATATTGACAAATTAAACTGTATAGACTATAATAATATCAAATATTAAAATGGTCAAAAAGAGGTGCGCCTATGAAATATATAAAAAGAGCATGTGAAAGTGTAATAGAAAGACAAGAAAAATTATTTAAAGCTATACTTATAACAGGAGCTAGACAAGTTGGTAAGACGACTATGTTAAAAAACATTAAATCTAATGTTGATTATATAACATTAGACGACATGATATTAGCTCAATCAGCAATAGAAGATCCAGCTTTGTTCTTAAAGACACATAACCCACCAATTATAATTGATGAAGTTCAATATGCACCTAATATACTTAGAAATATAAAAATGCATGTTGATAAATATGATGACAAGGGCATGTTTTATTTAACTGGTTCGCAACAATTCAATTTAATGAAAGATGTTAGTGAAAGTTTGGCTGGTAGAGTTGGAATAGTTAATTTGTTAGGTCTTAGCCTTCGAGAGATAAAAGGAATTGACTTTAATGAATCTTTTATTCCAACTGATGAGTATATTGAAAAAAGAAAAAAATATGATACAAATATCTCTTATGAAGAAATATGGGAGATAATTCATAGAGGTTCTATGCCGGCAATGTATCAAGAAGAAAATGATTTTGATATGTTCTATGGTACTTATGTTAGTACTTATATTGAAAGAGATGTTAGAAGTTTAACACAAGTTGGAGATACATTAAGTTTTTTGAAATTTATGGTAGCTTTAGCTAGTAGAATTGGACAGCTATTGAATCTAAATAGTATTGCAACTGAAATCGGTATTACTGTGCCAACTGCTCAAAGATGGCTTTCAATATTAGTTTCTTCAAATATTGTTTATATTTTAGAGCCTTATTATAATAATGTTATGAAAAGAGCATTAAAGACGCCTAAAGTATATTTTTTAGATACAGGACTTGCAGCATATCTAACAAAATGGAAAACAAAAGATACTTTAGAAGCTGGAATGATGTCGGGAAACTTTTTTGAAAATTTTGTGATAGTTGAGATAATAAAAAGTTTCTATAATAAGGGAGAGCTTAGACCACCGATTTATTATTATAGAGATAAAGAAAAGCGTGAAATAGATTTAATTATAGAACAAAATGGAAAATTATATCCTATTGAGATAAAAAAGAGTGCTAATCCTTCAAAAGAAATGATACAAAATTTTAAAGTACTGGAAAAAGTAAAAGAAGTTGGTGAAGGTGCAATTATTTGTATGTATGATGATGTAATTTATTTAGATGAAAAAAATAAAGTGATACCTTACAAGTTTTTATAAAAATGCATTAAAAATATAAATATTTTCATCTCTTATCTAATAAACATAGATAGGAGGTGTTTTTTATATGGAGGAGAGAATTGTTCGTACAGATATAAATTATACTTATAATGTTTTAATGGAAGATTTAACAAAACTTAAGGCGAGATATTCGTTTTTGTCTTGGAGATATTATGGCAGAAGTGTTATGGGAAAACAATTACCTTATGTAAGGCTTGGTAATGGTCAAAAGCAAGTGTTTTATAGTGCATCTATTCATGCAAATGAATGGATTAATAGTGTCGTTATGATGAAATTTATAGAAGATTTTTGCATAGCCTATGAAAATAATGGCGAACTTTTTGGGTATAGTGCAAGACAGATATATGAAAATGCGTCTATTTTTATAGTTCCTATGGCAAATCCTGATGGTGTTGATTTAGTATTAGGTGATATTTCTGAAAATTCTATGTATTATTTGAAAGCAAGTGAAATAGCAAGTAGCTATCCCGACATACCATTTCCAGATGGATGGAAAGCTAATATAAATGGTGTAGATTTGAATTTACAGTTTCCAGCTAATTGGCTTCTTGCAAAAGAGAACAAATACGCTCAGGGCTTTACTTCGCCTGCTCCTAGAGATTTTGTTGGCTTTGGACCACTTACTGAACCAGAAGCACTTGCCTTATATGATTTTACTTTAATGCATAATTTTAGAGTTATTTTAGCTTATCATACGCAAGGAGAAGTGATTTTTTGGAGATATTTAGATTATGAAGTAGCAGGAGCTGAAGATTTGGGAAAGGAGTTTGCGAGAATAAGTGGATATTTGTTAGATAATACGGTTGAAACGGGAAGTTATGCGGGATACAGAGATTGGTTTATAAGCACATATAATCGCCCTGGATACACCATCGAAACGGGCAAAGGTGTAAATCCATTGCCGATTACGCAATTTGAGAAAATATATGATGAAAATTTAGGAATTTTGGTTACAGCTGCAACTTTCAAATAAATAGTAGACATTTTTCAAAATTATGTAGACAAATAAGAAAAAATATGGTAAAATGTTACTTGTGATTAGGAATAATTACGAATTACTGAGAATAAAATACAATAGAAATTAAGAAAAAAGCGAATAGGGGGATAAAAAGTGATAAATTACTCTGAGAATAATTTAATCAAATTAGCAGGAACTATTGTGTCAGAAAAGAAATTTAGCCATGAAGTTTATGGTGAAAGATTTTATAGTTTTGATTTGGAAATACCAAGACTTAGCGACAATAGTGATATAATTCCTGTTACAGTATCTGAAAGATTACTATTAGATTCTAAGTATGACATTGGAGAAAAGGTGGTTGTTGATGGTCAATTTAGATCATATAATAACTATGAAAATGAGAAAAACAAATTAGTTTTAACAGTTTTTGTTAAGGAGATTAGAGTACAAACAGAAGATGACGAAAATATGAATCCAAATGAAATTATTTTAAATGGTTTTATTTGCAAAAAGCCAATTTATAGAACGACTCCATTTGGAAGAGAGATAGCAGATGTATTGCTTGCAGTAAATAGAGCTTATAATAAATCTGATTATATTCCATGTATAGCATGGGGTAGAAATGCAAGATATTGTCAAAACCTAGCTATTGGCGAAGGCGTAAAGATTTGGGGTAGAATCCAAAGTAGACAATATGAGAAAAAGTTTGAAGATGGAACATCAGAAATTAGAAAAGCATATGAAGTTTCAGTTTCTAAAATGGAAATTGAGAGAACTGAAGAAACAAAAATAGAAAGTATCGAGGAACAAAACGCATAAGTATTCATAATTATTATCCTCTTAATTTAGTCAGTCAAGATGTAGTAGAGTCTTGGCTGGCTTTTTTTTCGCTTTTTGAAGCTAAAAAATATGAAGATATTATAAAATAAATAATTGCTCCTAAGATAGCTGAGGGTAAACTAATATAGTAGTTCGATACCAAAAATTGTGCTGAATATAACAATAATATCATAATGGAAAAATTAACTACTTTTTTTAATAAGTTTGACTTGCAGTTGTTTAATAATAGATTAATAAGTGTATTTATTATGGGTATAGCTAGTGCAACAGTTAACAAAGAAGTTAAAGTATTTATTCGAAAGTTTGGCGTAAAAAATGCACTTAGTGCTAGCACAATGGCAGAAGTTATAAATTTTATTATAAAAGATTTAATCATAAAATCACCTTCCTTTAATTTAAGAATATTATTTACAATAATTTTAAAAATATACAATTTTGTATATTTTTTCATGGACTTTGCTATTTCTAAGAAAAAATTAATAAAAAATGAAAAACATATGCGTAGGGTTCTGCGGCCATGGGGCGACCCGAAAAAATTTTCATAATCACTTGCATTTGTTTTTGTATATTGATAAAATTTTGTTGTGATAAGACCAAAAAAAATGTGGATAAAAGGGGTGTGTCTTGATGGAAAATATATATGGAAAAATAAGTAAAAACCCGCAAACCATTGCGGCTGTAACACACACACACACACACACACACAAGTAATTTTACTAACAGTT
>CAZRQF010000056.1:0-6618 GCA_964602275.1 uncultured Eubacteriales bacterium | reverse complement strand
TAAAATCGGAAATGAAATTTTATTTTGGAGGTTAATAATGTTAAATATAGGGTGTCACTTATCAGCGTCTAAAGGCTATGCTCATATGGCGAAAGAGGCTGTTTCGATAAATGCGAATACTTTTCAGTTTTTTACTCGTAATCCAAGAGGTGGAACTGCAAAAGAAATTAGCGAAAAGGATATAGAAGATTTTTATAAAATAGCTAATGAAAATAATTTTTGCAATATTCTAGCTCATGCACCGTATACGATTAATATATGTTCTGCAAATGAAGATACAAGAAGATTTGGCATAGATACAATGAAAGATGATTTAAGAAGAATGGAATATACACCAAATAATTTGTATAATTTTCATCCGGGAAGTCATGTAAGTCAAGGTGTTGATGTTGGCATTAAGTTGATTATTGAAGCTTTAGACGAAATTTTAATGCCAGAGCAAAATACAACCGTTTTACTTGAAACTATGGCAGGAAAAGGCTCTGAGATTGGTAGAAGCTTTGAAGAAATAAGAAGAATTATAGATGGCGTAAAACTTTCTGAAAAGCTTGGAGTATGCTTAGACACTTGCCATATTTATGATGCGGGATACGATATTGTAAATGATTTAGATGGAGTGATAAACGAATTTGATAGAGTTATAGGTTTGGAGCGACTTAAAGCAATACACTTAAATGATAGCAAAAATCCATTTGCGAGCCACAAAGATAGACATGAAAAAATTGGAGAAGGCAGTATCGGACTTGAAACTTTTGAAAAAATAATTAATCATCCAAAACTAAAACATTTGCCATTCTTTTTAGAAACACCAAATGAGATAGAAGGTTATGCAAAAGAAATAGAAATATTGAGAGAAAAATATGTTGAATAATGAAAGGATTTTACGATGGTTTGTTTAGGTAATAAGTGGGATGAATTGCTAAAAGATGAGTTTGAAAAAGAGTATTATTTAAAGATTAGAGAATTTTTAAAATATGAATATAGTCATTACAAGATTTATCCTGAAATGAATGATATTTTTAATAGTTTGAAATATGCAGATTATGATAATATAAAAGTGGTTATAATTGGTCAGGACCCTTATCATGAAGAAGGACAAGCACACGGATTATCTTTTTCGGTAAAGCCGAATATAGATATTCCGCCATCACTTGTGAATATATATAAAGAATTACATGACGATTTGGGTTGTTACATTCCTAATAACGGCTTTTTAGAAAAGTGGGCAAAGCAGGGAGTTTTGCTATTAAACAATGTTTTGACAGTTAGAGCACATCAGGCAAATTCGCACAAAACATGCGGGTGGGAAACTTTTACAGATAGAATTATAGTTGAATTAAATAAAAGAGAAAAACCAATTGTGTTTTTGATGTGGGGTTCTTGTGCTAAGCAAAAAGAAATGCTTATAACTAATCCAAACCATTATATATTAAAGACGGTACATCCTAGTCCATTATCAGCGTATAGAGGATTTTTTGGATGTAAACATTTTTCAAAGGCAAATGAAATATTAAAAGCGACAGGTCAAGAGCCAATAGACTGGCAGATTGAAAATATATAGAATTGCTATTAACTAGAAAGGAGAAATTAAATGCATATTAATATTATAGGTGGCGGACTTGCAGGTTGTGAAGCTGCATACCAAGTAGCAAAGAGAGGCGTTAAAGTAAAGCTTTATGAGATGAAACCGATAAAATTTTCGCCAGCACATTCTAATGAAAATTTAGCCGAGATTGTTTGTAGTAATTCTTTTAAGTCAGCAAGCTTAACCAATGCTTGTGGCTTGCTAAAGGAGGAACTTAGAAGACTTGATTCTTTATTGATTAGATGTGCTGACAAGACTAAAGTTCCTGCAGGTCAAGCTTTGGCGGTTGACCGTGAAGAATTTTCAAAAATGGTAACGGCTGAAATAGAAAGTAATGAAAATATAGAAATTATAAAGCAAGAAATTACAGAAATTCCAGATGGCATAACTATAATTGCAACAGGTCCGTTAACTTCTGACGGTTTGTCTAATGCTATTTCAAATCTTACAGGTGAAAAGCTATTTTTCTACGATGCTGCTGCACCAATCGTATTAAAAGATTCAATAAATATGGAAAAAGCTTTTACAGCAGATAGATATGGAAAAGGCGATAGTGATTATATCAATTGCCCTATGACGAAAGAAGAATACGAGTTATTTTATAATGAACTTATAAATGCGGAAGTTGTAAATAAGCATGAGTTTGAAAAAGGAAATTTATTTGAAGGGTGTATGCCACTAGAAGAGATGGCAAGGCGCGGCTCACAAACTTTGACATATGGACCGTTAAAACCAGTTGGTTTTGACAAAAAGTATTATGCGGTAGTTCAACTAAGACAAGATAACAAAGAAGGAACGATGTATAACTTAGTTGGGTTCCAAACTAATCTTAAATTTGGCGAACAAAAAAGAGTATTTTCACTTATACCGGCACTTGAGAATGCAGAGTTTGTAAGATATGGTGTTATGCATAAAAATACATATATAAATTCTTCGGAACTTTTAGACGAAACATACAATCTAAGAGGTACGGACATATTTTTTGCAGGTCAAATTTCTGGTGTTGAGGGCTATGTAGAGTCAATTGCCTCTGGGCTTGTGGCAGGAATAAATGCAGTAAATAAGATTAATGGTGATGAAAGAAAAATATTTTCTGAAGAAACTATTATTGGTGCACTTTCAAAATATATTTCAACACCAAATAAAGATTTTCAACCTATGAATGCAAATTTTGGTTTGTTAAATTGCGAGCAAAAGTTTAAAGGTAAAAATGGAAAAATAGAAAAATATGAATATTTATCAAAAAGGTCATTAGGACATTTTGAAAATGAAGGAGGTACTAATGAAAAAGAAAATTAGCTTTTTATTTGTTGTATTAATAATGTTATTTGCTTCAACTTGCTTTGCAGTAACTGCCAATGTGCAACTAAATGGTAAGATAATTGACTTTACAGATGATGAGGGAAACAAGGTTGATGCTCAAATTATTAATAATAGGACACTAGTTCCGCTTAGAAAAATTTTTGAAGAACTTGGTTGCATCGTTGAATGGGAGAATGAAACAAGAACTGCAATTGCAACTAAGGAAGATGTAAAATTAATTTTACAAATTGATAATAACAATGTAAAGAAAATAGTAAATGGAAAAGAAACAATAATAAAATTAGATGTGCCACCGACTATATATAATAATAGAACTCTAGTCCCACTTAGGTTTATAGCAGAAAGCTTAGATAAACAAGTGGGGTGGGATTCTCAAAATTATACGGCGATAATAATTGATTATAATTATTTTGCAAACAGTTTATCTAATAAAGCAAAATATTTATATGAAATTTTGGAAAATGGATATGACAATTTTGATATAGAAATATCAAGAGCGTATTTTGATAAACTTGCTTCAAAAAATAATGATACGGCTAGTATTAAAGCAAATGTAAGCTATGATAACGGAGCTTATAATGCAAAAATTAATTTTTCTGGCACTAACGCTTTAATGCAAGAAATTGCACAAGAAAAGTGGAGTGATATAGCTCTAAAATTTAAATATAATACAAACAATGTACAGTATTCAACAAGTAACACAACTGTTGCTAAAATGTTAGGAATTACTGCAAATGAACAATATAATGTTAAATATGAAGATTTAAACTTGTCAGGTAATGTAGAAGATAAGTTCGAAAATGTGATTAGAAATATTATAGGATTAAAAGAAAATGAATTAAACATAAATTCTTTTAAAAATATAAATTCAGAATGGAATAACATATTAGATAAAATAACTTACAATAATTTAAATGGCGATGTAAGCTTTAAAATTGCTGAATTAAAAGATGCTACATTTGAATATTTTGATTTTACAAAGCTTGATAATATTATTTATGGTAATTCTATAAACAAAATATATAACATTATAAATAAAAAAATATTTAATTATGATGTATTGTTAAATGAACTAATGTATGATTCAAGTTCTATTACTGCAAATGGTACGGTAACTAACTATGGAAAAACTTTGAATATTAATTTTACATTTGAAAACGACTATAATGAAAAAGTAGTATATAGCATATTATTAAATATAAAATAGGAGGCGTGAAATATGAATAAGAAAGTTTTTGTAGTATTGATGTTTGTTATTATGTCTTTAGGCTGCGTGTTTGCAGCAGAGCCTATATCTGTACAGCTTAATGGCGAATATATTAATTTTACTGATAATGAAGGCAATGTTGTAAATCCAGAAATAATAAATAACAGAACAATGGTGCCAATGAGAAAGATATTTGAAGTTGTTGGAGCAGATATTGAATGGGATAATGAAGAAAGAAAAGTTACGGCAATCACAGAAGAAAAAGTAATAGAGTTACAAATAGATAATAATGAAGCGATTTTAAAAGATAGAGAAACAAATGAAGAAAAAATAATAGAGCTTGATGCAGCACCGGTTCTACTTAATAGCAGAACAATGGTACCTGTAAGATTTATTGCAGAAAGTTTGGATAAGCAAGTAGGTTGGGATAATGAAAATAGATGTGTAATAATTATAGATTATTCGTTTATTGAAGAAGGTTTAAATGAGCATGTATCAAACTTAATTGAATTTTTAAATATGGAAAAAGAGCCAATAGAGTCTTTTAAAATGGAAACTAAAATTTCTGGTGACCTTAGCTACAAAGATGGTGAAAATAAAAAATACAATGAAAAAGTAAAGCTAACAGGAACAGCAACATTTCAAAAAACTAAAGATAATATTGTTAAGTTAGATTTAAGTTTAAAATTTACAGGTGATGGCGAAATTCAAAAAGCATTACAAGAAAAGGAATATGATAAGCTTTCACTTAGCATAATTACAGATGGAGAAAATACATATATAAAATCGTCAACATATGATACAAAAAAATGGAGAAAAGCAGATATAAGTATTAACATGGATACAAATGAGCAAGTGGATATTAATACATATATTGCAGAATTGAAAATACCAGAAGATGAATTAACAATAGATAGTTATAAATCAATACAAAGTGTGTTAGAAATAATATATGAATTATTAGGCAATGATAAGCTAAAAGTTATAGGAACTACAAATAAAAGTTTTGAACTTTCTTTAGATATAGCTGAAGTTTTAAATAAACTTTTGAAAAATAATGCAAATCAAACTTTAGAATTTTTATCAATGGGTAGTATGAACCTAAATTATAAAATTTCATACAAAGGTTCGAAGCTAAACAAAACAGAGGCGTTACTTGATTATTATATGGAGGATGCCGAAAATGAAGAAAGCATAAATGCAAAAGTAGAAGTGGCAACAACGGTAAAATCATTGAATAATAATATTACATTAAAAATGCCAAAAACTTCAGAAATAGAAAAGTAAGGAGAAAAACATGGGAAAAGTTACTTGGAAACCTGGAACTTTAGTATATCCAATTCCAGCAGTTTTAGTATCATGTGGTACTATGGAAAAATCAAATGTGTTCACCGTAGCGTGGACTGGTACAATTTGCACAGACCCTGCTATGACATACATATCGGTAAGGCCAGAAAGATTTTCATATAATATGATAAAAGAAAATATGGAATTTGTGATAAACCTAACTACGGAAAGTCTAGCGTATGCTACGGATTTTGCAGGTGTTAGAAGTGGAAAAGATATAGATAAATTTAAAGAGCTACATCTTACAAAAGAAAAATCAAATTTTGTAAAATGCCCAATGATAAAGGAAAGCCCTGTATCTATTGAATGTAAAGTAGTGGAGATAAAAGAATTAGGTTCACACCATATGTTTATGGCAGAAGTTCTAGCTGTAAATGTAGATGAAAAATATTTTGATAAAAATAATAGATTTTGTATGGAAGAGTGTAAGCTAATTTCATATTCTCACGGAAAGTATTATACATTAGGTAGAGAACTTGGAAAGTTTGGTTTTTCAGTTAAAAAGTAAATATGTATAAAAACCTCTTTATTGGAAATAATTACTATAAGTAATCACCAATAAGGAGGATTTTTTTATGAAAAAGATATTAATTAGTATACTAATTATATGCACCATAGTATTTTCGTCAAATATTATATTGGCAATGAAAAACTATGAAAATGTAGATTTCGTAACAGGATTAGTAACTGCAAGTGCATTAAATGTAAGAACTGGTCCGGGAACTGGGTATAGAGTAATAGGAACAGTATATAAAAACGAATATATAAGAGTATTTGCAAAAATAGGCGATTGGTATGTAGTACAAACGCCAAGTGACCAAATAGGAGCGGTAAGCACAAAATATGTAAAAAAGATAACTGCAAATGCGAGTGCTAGTACAAATAAAAATGAAACATCAAGTAGTAATCAAAATGTAGCGACTAGTACTGCGACAGCAGAAGAAACAGAACTATTAAATTTAATAAATGCAGAAAGAAAGAAAAATGGACTTAGTGAATTAAAGTTTGATGAAGAACTATTAAAAGTAGCAAGGATAAAAGCACAAGACTTAGTAGATAATAATTATTTTTCACATAATTCACCAATATATGGTTCTCCATTTGAAATGATGAAAGCTTTTGGAATAACATATAAGGCGGCAGGAGAAAACATAGC
>CAZRQF010000055.1:0-6801 GCA_964602275.1 uncultured Eubacteriales bacterium | reverse complement strand
AACATTTTATTTTAAATACCTTGTGGCATCTGTTTTGTATACCATTATTGCTGGAATCACTCCTGCAAGTGCACTTAATATTACTGCCCCAAGTAAAACTAAATATTCGGCAGGTTGCACTACAAAACCGCTTATATTTAAGCCATATGTTTCTGCTGTATAATTTCCTACTATTCCAATTGCAATGTGTGAGAATATAAAGCCCAATACCGCTCCTATAATTGCAATTACTAATGTTTCAACCAATATTGTCAAAAATACTATTTTTCTGTTTGCACCTAAAGCTCTAAGTATTGATATGTCTTTTCTTCGTTCTATTGAAGCTGAAAGCATTGTAGTAAATAATACTATTACCGATAAGAATATTGAAACATATGCAACTAATGTTACTATTATCTCACCTGTACTTAGCGTTACTAATAACTTTCTAAGTGTTGTTGCTGGGTTTATTGCTTGTACATCATCATTTTCGTTTAATTCATTTGAAACTACTATTTGATTTGCCAAACTTGTTGTTTTTACTAAAAGAGCAGTTATCAAATCATCTGTATCTTCTTGCGCGCCGTGTCCTGATACTACCGCTTCTTCACTATGTTCATCTTCATCATGGTGCAAACCATGAACTTCCCATAAGCTTTCTATTGTGGTATATAGCACGGTATCACTTGGAGTCCTAGTTGCATCTAATATACCAACAACTGTATATTTAAAATTATCGTGATTATGCCCAGAAGAACTTTCAGAAGTTAACCCATGCATTCCCGAAAAGGTATCTCCTACTTTAAGTCCCGTAACTTTGGCAACAGTAGCTCCTATCACAACTTCTCCATCATTTTCAAACATTTTACCATTTTTTAAAGTATATGTTTCATCAAAAAAATCTTGTGATGTGCCTATTATTCTATATCCGTTATAGTTATCTCCCATACCAAGCGGCACTACCTTCGCAACTCTACTATCTTTTTGTAACTGCTCATAATATTCTATATTTATATTTGCAATTGGCGAATCGTAATAAAACATTGAGCTTAAAACAAGTTGTGTTTCACTTCCAGGAGCACCAACTAAGATGTCATATGTTCCTGCATTTTCTATAACATTGCTTTTTAATTGTGCCATCAAGTTTTCAACACTTATTATTAACATTACACTAATTAAAATTGAAAATATTGTTAAAAAATTTCTTAACTTTTTTGAAAGTATATTTGTTTTTACAAATTGTAATATCATAATTCCACCTCCTACTTTATAGCTTCGTTTAATTCTTCTATATTTACAACTTCGTCAAACATATCTAATTGAGAATTATTGTGCGTAATAACAATTAAAGTTGCATTTTCTTCTTTTGCTATATCCATAATAAGCTGCATTATTTTTACACCATTTTTATAATCAAGATTTCCTGTCGGTTCGTCTGCTAGTATTACATTTGGCTTGTTTACAATACTTCTCGCAATAGCAACTCTTTGCTTTTCTCCACCTGATAATGTTTTTACTTTTTGATTTGCTTTTTCATCCATTCCAACTTTTTTTAGCATATCTTTTGCAAGTTCGTTAATTTCTTTTTTAGAATACCTTTTTGAAAAAGTCATTGGTAATGTAACATTTTGCATAACTGTAAATTCTGGAAACAAATTAAAATCTTGAAAAATATATCCGATGTGATTTGCTCTGTATAAATCTCTTTCCGCTTCTGTTAAATCAGTTATATTCATATCTTCAACTTCTATACTTCCTTCTGTTGGAATAATCATACCTGAAATTAAGTTAAACAAAGTCGTCTTTCCACACCCCGAAGAACCAACGAAAGCAACTTTTTTTCCGTCTTCTATCTTAAGTTTTTTTATTTTTAAAGCTTCAATTTCAGTACCATTATCTTGATACTTCATAACAACATTTTTTATATTTATCATAGCAAAACCTCTTTTCTTATTTGCAAATCACTTGCATTTAAAATTCTATTACTTTACCTTGTTTTTGTCAATAACATCATGCCCAGTTTTGTAGCCGGTCAAAAACATGACATATATAAAAGACGATTCAAAATGAACCGTCTTTTTTATTATTCTCTCAATTTGTTATTCCATGCTGTAAATTCTTCATATAATTTTAGATTTCTATCGCAGTAACTTACTAGCTCATTATATGTTGCCGTTTTTTCGTCATCTGTCATTTGGTTTGCTTTTATGCTATCTACTACTGCTGCTATTTCTTCCATTAATGTTATTTGTTTTTCATATATGCTTATCAATTCTTCATTTAATGTTTTTAGTTTTTCATCTGTTGGTTTTACTGTTTCGATAATTGCAGGGCACTCTTTTATATAACTTACATATCCTTGCATTCCAGTTTCTGTTCCGTTTGGATATCCAACAAATTGGCTATAATCCCACATTGTGTCTTCCTTTATTCTGTCTATTGCTGTTACTGGATCTGTTGTTTCGTAATACATTTCTATTGCTTCTGGATTTATGATTGAGTCTAGTGACATTTGAAGTGTTTGTATATCAAATATCATGCCTTTCTCATTTAGTTCATTATAATACTTATCTACTTCACTGTTTGTAACGCTTTCTTCTAGATTAACCACTCTATCTGCAACTATTCTAAATTGCGTTGTATATCCAAATGCATCTTCTTTTGGAGTAACTTCTAATGTTCCGTAGATATCTACCGGTGTATTTCTAAAGGAAATCTTTGCACCATTTGACATCGACACATACATTACTTCTAGCATTGATATATCGCCTACCGTACAGAACGGGCATACTACATATGGTTGACTTACCAAATATATAAAGCTTTCATCTACAGGGCTTTGCTCTGCCATATATCCACTCATTTTTACTTTTTGGCCATTTAAGTCTTTTAGTGTCTGTGACACCACTTTTCCAGAAGTTGTGCTTTCATACATATCTGCAAATTTTATTTGTGCATACGAATCTTCTTCAATTGTTTTTGGAGTGGCAAGCCATATTACAAATACAATTGCAACTAATGCAATTAGTAAATACATTAAATATTTTAATAAACTTACATCTTTCTTTTTT
This sequence comes from uncultured Eubacteriales bacterium, assembly GCA_964602275.1. GTDB lineage: Bacteria > Bacillota > Clostridia > TANB77 > UBA1234 > RGIG6291. The sequence goes on along the minus strand of CAZRQF010000055.1, from coordinate 3,751 downwards.
CTTTTCATTTGCAAAAGCTCCTCACATTAATTATATTTTAGCAAATCTTTTCTCTATTCTTTCAGTTCCAAGATTTCTTAATATTTCGTATAAGTCTGGTGTGTTTCTTCTTGATGTTAATGCAACTCTTATTACTGTACTAATATCTCCAACATGTCCTTTATAATTATCTGGATTGTTTTTATATTCTTTTACTTCTCGTGCATATCCAAATTTTTCAGCTACATCTTTCATTTTGTTAAACCATGTATCTTTATCGTCATTTACATCGTACACTTTCATATATTCTGCTAAAATTGATTTTATTTCTTGTATGTCAGTAATGTTTTGCCATTCGTATTCATTTTCTTTTTCAAAGAAAACTTCGTCATATAGATATTCTAAGTTTTCTCTTAACTCTGACCACTTAGCAATGTCTTTTCTTACTTTTGCACCTGTTCTTTCAATGTTAAGTATGTTAATTGTAAAATCTTTGTGAGCTTCCATTAATTTTGCAAGCTCTGCGTCAAATTCTTTTGCCCATTCTAAACCTTCGTTAAATATTTTTTCGGCTGAAAAATGTGCAATTGTATTTTTAGAAACATCGTTTAATTTTACTAAGTCAAACAATGCTCCGCTTGAGCTTATCTTGTGTGGGTCTACTTTAAATTCTGATAATGGTGCCAATGGATTTTGCTTTCTCCAATTTTCAAAATTAGAGTTTAATATATTCATTAAATAATCTATAACAGATTCTTTAGGTATTCCATTATCCTTATAGTATGATGCTGCAGCTTCTGGGTCTTTTCTCTTGCTTATCTTTCTCTTACTGCCTTCATCATCTTTCATGATTGTTGGTGTATGAATATATTGTGGCATTTCAAAACCTAACACTTGGAATAATTGAACATGTAGTGGTACTGACGAAATCCACTCTTCGCCTCTTATTACATGTGTAGTTCTCATTAGATGGTCATCTACGGCATGTGCGAAGTGATATGTTGGTAATCCATCTGATTTTATTATTACAACATCTTGTACATTTTCAGGAAATTCAATTGTACCTCTTATCATGTCTTTAAACTTAATTTTTCTTGAAGCACTTCCAGGTGATTTTAATCTTATTATGTATGGTTCACCATTTTTTATTCTTTCCATCATTTGCTGTTCACTCATTTTTCTGCAAACAGCAAATTCGCCATAATAGCCAGGAACTACCTTTAATTTTTCTTGGCGTTCTCTAATTTCATTTAATTCTTCTGCTGTACAAAAACAAGGATAAGCTAGTCCTTTTTCAATAAGTTGTTTTGCATAGCATTGATATATATCTTTTCTTTGGCTTTGCATATAAGGACCGTAGTTTCCTCTTTCTTCTGTTTCACTTGTAGGGCCTTCATCAAATTCTATTCCAAATACTTTTAAACCATTTATAACTAGGTTAATACCATCTTCAACTTCTCTTTTTCCGTCTGTATCTTCAATTCTTAAATAGCAAACACCATTTGTCTGGTCGGCAAGTCTTCTATCTAGGTTAGCTCCAAAAAGTGAACCAACATGTATAAAACCTGTTGGACTTGGGGCAAATCTAGTTACCATTGCTCCTTCTGGTAAATTTCTTGCAGGATACATTTTTTCGTAATCCTCTGGTGTTTTTGTTATATTAGGAAATACTAAATCAGCTAATTCTTTACTCATTTTACATTCTCCTCCATTTCTTCTAAACATAATTTATATCACATAAATAGCTAATAATCAAGATTAATAATGACTTTTCATTCTATATCTATGTCGTACTTTTGCAAGTCTACTATGCATGGCATTTATCTAGCATAATTGCCGAGCGAAAGCATGCTGCTTTTTATGTAGACTTGACAAGTTTTAAGTTCTTTTATAAAATTTTTATAAATTTATTTTAGGAGTGTGTGCTATGAGATTAAGAGGGTTTGAAGTGTGTAAAGGTTTTGAAAATTGTGATATTTCACTTCCTGTTAGAAAGACTAAAAATTCGGTTGGATATGATATTGAGGCAGCAGAAGATACTGTTATTCCATCTATTTGGAAAACTGTTTTTGCTAATGTGAAGAAATTTTTAAGTGGCAATACTGATTATGAAACATTTAAGCCAATCTTAGTTAAAACAGGCATAAAGTCTTATTTTGGTGAAGACGAAGTTTTGGTGCTTGCTAATAGAAGCTCTAATCCTGGAAAAAAAGGGCTAGTTCTTGCAAATAGTATTGGTATCATTGAATGTGATTATTACGAAAACCCAGATAATGATGGGCATTTGATGTATGCATACTATAATTTTTTTCCAACGGATACAGTTATAAAAAAGCATGAAGTTATTGGTCAAGCTTATTTTCAAAAGTTTCTTATAACTGATGACGATAAAGCTACTGGCAAACGCTTAGGCGGTTTTGGTAGCACAGATAAATAATAAGGAAGGCTGTCGAAATTTTATCGACAGCCTTTTTGATTTTATTTACAAAAAATCTATTCAAACATTTTTTCTAATGCTTTTTTATATATTCGTTTTGCCTCTTCGTATCCATTTTCAAGCTGATTAATCGCTTTACTTATAACAACTCCTGAATTAACTTCCATGACATATAATTCACCAGTAGCAAGTCTGGATATGTCAATACTAACAAAGTTAACATCTAAGGCCTCGGCAACTTTTTTCGCTAAACTTTCTAATTTGTTTTTAAGTGGTACATCAGTAACTAAACTTGCTTTAGCTCCCTGACTTAAATTATGTTTCCACCCTCCTTTCTCTTTATGTTTTTCATAAATTAGTTCCACATTTCCGTCAAGAAATATGCATCTATATTCTACATCTATATTATAAAACGGTAATATAACAACCGTATCTTTCTTTTTAAACAGCTGTTTTATTTTTCTTTTTATATCTAAAAAATTATCACACAAGTATACACCTTCGCCTTTTGTGCCCGTATTATCTTTTACAACAAGTTTTCCATGCTCTTTTAAATATTGTTTTAATTCTTTTTTCGAAGAAAAATCTGATAAATTTTTATCTCTCATTAATGGATTAAACAATATTTTGTGTTCTAGTACCGGTATGTTTTCGCTACTTAAAGCACAATATGTAGCATATTTATCATTGCAAATAACTGCGGATGCATAATTATTAAGTGGCGATTTACTTCTTATGTAATATTTTATTTTTCCATCTTTTTTAATTTTTGAAATCCACCCTTTTGAGAGTGTTTCAACTTTAATATTATTTTCATCATATATTTCATTAATAACATCATTATAACTTACCATAATTTTCTCCTTTAAAGTAACCTACATAGATAATATCACAATAGAAAATCATAGTCTAGTTATCTATAAACCTTATTTTTTATCCCCCATGGCATCCCTCCAATTCATAATATAGTAAAATAATTTTTTTATGCAACCACCCCTTTTATAATTTTTTAATCCATTTGGATTATCTACATTCTATCGTTACTTTTTGTACATTGTGTGTCCTTTTTATTAAAAAAATGAGAACTTTCAAAAAGTCCTCATCTAGAGTATTGCCAAAGTCCATGATTTTTTCATGGACTTTGCTGTTTTTTAAGAAAAATTTAATAAATTTATATTTTTTGCAATTGCCTAAAATTTATAATTGAACTTAAAAGTGAAGATAGTTCTATTTTTTCTATCTGGTACAAGTAGTTTCTATTTTTTATTTTTCTTTTCATCAATCTATAATTTGCATATTTTCCATATTTATTTCTTCCCAAATACACAAAATTAT
>CAZRQF010000054.1:0-6803 GCA_964602275.1 uncultured Eubacteriales bacterium | reverse complement strand
TGTGTGTGTGTGTGTAGAACCGCAAGGGTTTGCGGGTTTTTACTTATTTTTCCATATAAATTTTCCACCAACACACACCCCTTTTATCCACATTTTTTATTTTAATTCTTTTCTATTACTTTTTACTGTTTCTAGTTTTTCTTTTAAAATATCTTCTAACTCGGCAAGTATTTCGTCAGCATGCTCTTTTGTTCTTGATACGATTTTTTTCTCGTAAGCATCTGCCTCATCCATTATTTCTGTTTTCTTTTCAAAAGCTTTTTTAGTAATTTCATGTTCGTCTATCATACCTATAATTCTATTTTCTGCTTCTTTTATCAAGTCGCTTGCTTCTTTTTGTGCATCTAAAAGTATTCTTTGCCTTTCTTCTTTTACCCACTTAGCTTGTTTTAACTCATCAGGCAATTTTACTCTTATCTCTTTTACTACATCCAATACGGCTTCTTTATCTAGCATTATTTTTTTTGTAAATGGTACAGTTGTGCCTCCTTCAAGCATATCTTCTATGGCCTGTAACAATGTATATACCTCACCCATTCTGGTTACCCCTTTCGTTTATAGAAATTCAATATATTTCTTCCGTATTTTCTGTAGTCACATCTTTCGTAATTTTCTATGCTTTCTGGAATGTCCTCTATTGCATCTGTTTCGTATATTATAAGAGCATCTTCCTTTAACATATCATTATGTATCAAAAGTTCTATCGCTTCCGTTCCCATACCTTTATTATATGGTGGGTCAATAAAAACTATATCAAACTTAACCTTTTTCAGAGCATCTATTGTTTTTTTGTATTCGCCATGCAAAACGGTAGCTACATCTTCAAAATGTGTTTTCTTTAGATTGTCTTTAATTATCTTAATGCATTCCATATTATTATCTGAAAAATATGCCTTGCTAGCACCTCTACTTAACGCTTCGATGCCAATTGCTCCGCTACCCGCAAACAAATCTAAAAAAACACTATCTTGTATTTTCCCATATATAATACTAAAAAGGGCTTCTTTTACCATGTCCTTTGTTGGTCTAGTATCATTACTTGAAATCGTCTTTAACGCTGTTCCTTTTGCTTTTCCAGCTACTACTCGCATAATAAACCTCTCTTATTGCTTATTTTATTTGTAAAATCGAATATTGTCAATATTTGTAACATAAATGTAATAATTATTTAACAATATTTTTCAAAAAACTTTTTCTATGTATCATGCAAATTCCATTTTCTTTTATTGCATCTGTATGCATTTTTGTTCCATAGCCTTTGTGCTTTTCAAAACCATAAGCAGGAAACATTTTATCATACTCTCTCATCATTCTATCCCTGGTTACCTTTGCTACGATTGATGCTGCTGCAATTGAAATGCTAAGTGCATCGCCTTTTACAATTGGCAAATATGGGATATTATCTGTGTCTACTTTTTTCTCTGCATCAATTAAGATAAACTCTGGCTTTACTTTTAGTTCTTCTATCGCATTATGCATGGCAAGTCTTGTTGCGTTTAATATATTAATCTCGTCTATAACATTATTATCGACAATTCCAACTCCCCAAGCAATTGCCGTATTGATTATATCGTCATATAACTTTTCTCTCTTTTTTTCTGATATTTTTTTAGAATCATTTACCCCTTCTATTAATGCATGCTTTGGTAAAATTACCGCAGCAGCAACCACAGGGCCTGCAAGTGGTCCACGACCTGCTTCGTCTATGCCGGCTATTAAATTTATGCCTTTTTTAAAATATTCTTCTTCATATTTTGATAATTCTTGTAATCTTATAAATTCTTGTTCTTTCATTTTCTCATCCTTCATTTGTATTATTTTAATTCTTGTTTAATTTTAATTGCGAGTTCTTCGCTTATGCCTTTTACTTCGCACAAACTTTCTATTGAAGCTTCTTTTATATTTTTTATAGTTTTAAATTTTTTAAGAAGTTCTTGCTTTTTCTTTTCGCCTATGCCATCTACATTATCTAGTTGTGAATATGACATATGCTTACTGCGTAGCTTTCTATGATATTCTATCGCTGTTTTATGCACTTCATCTTGCACATAAGTTACAAAGTTAAATAAAGCTTTATTTTCACTTATATCAATTTCTTCGCCATCTTTATTGATTAACGCTCTAGTTCTATGTTTGTCATTTTTTACCATGCCATATAGTTCAATATCTAAACCAAACTTTTTTATAATCGAATTTGCTATATTTACTTGATTTTGTCCACCGTCCATCAATATTAAATCAGGCTTTGGGCCAAATGGACTTTTACCATCAGATACTAAGTATTTTAGTCTTCTTTCCAACACTTCTTTCATGCACGCGATATCGTCTTGACCCGAAACAGTTTTAATTTTAATTCTTCTATATTCGTCTTTCTTTGGTTTGCCGTCAACAAAAACAACAATACCTGCCACAATGTCTGTACCTGAAATATTAGAAATATCATAGCTTTCAATTCTATGAGGCAATTTATTTAATTTCAAACTTAACTTCATGCTAGATAATAGCGACTCTTCTTGTAATGTATCCATTTTGTTTTTCAAAGCAATAGTAGCATTTTTTTCTGCCATCTCTATAAAACGCATTTTTTCGCCTTTTTTAGGCACTTTAATCTCAACTGTCCTTTTAGGATTTAAAAGTTGTAGCCACTCTCCTATTAGATTTAATTCTTCAGAAGAATATTTATGCATTATCTTTCCAGGAACATTTTCAAAGTTATAATATTGCTTCATAAAATCTGCAAGCAAAGCTTCTTCGGATTCTTCTAAGACATTTTTAAAAATAAAATTTTCGCCTGAAACCATTTTACCATTTCTAATTTTAAAAACTTCTATCGAAGCATTAGATAGCACTTTGGCAACGCCGATTACATCCATATCATTTTCAGTAAAGCTATCCATTTTTTGGCGTTGCATCAAGTTTTCAATGCTAATCTTTTTATCTCGTAATTCTGCTGCTTTTTCGTAGTTCAAATTTTGAGCAGCATTTTTCATTTCGATATCTATGTTTTTCAAAATTTCATCTGACTTACCGTCTAATATCATCATAACTTGATTTATCAAGTTTGCGTATTCTTCTTTCGTTATATATCCGCCACAAATTCCAGAGCATCTTTTTATATGATAATTTAGGCACGGCGTTTCAATCTTTTTAAATATTTTTCGACAATGCTTTAATCTATATAACTTATTTAAAAAGTCCACCGTTTCTTTTACCGCAAAAGCATTTGTGTATGGTCCATAATATTTTGCACCATCGTTAAACTTTTTTCTAGTAATTCTAACCGTAGGAAAATCTTCGTTTAGAGTAATTTTAATGTATGGATACATCTTATCATCTTTTAGCAAGACATTATATTTAGGTCTATGCAATTTTATCAAGTTACATTCTAAAATAAGAGCTTCCATTTCCGAATCAACTACTATATATTCAAAATGGTCAATTTGCGACACCATTTTTTCTATTCTAGATGACTTAGGCGTATTTTGAAAATACTGTCTAACACGATTTTTTAAAACAACAGCCTTACCTACATAAAGAATTGTATCATTTTTATCTTTCATTATGTATACGCCTGGTTTTTCAGGCAGTTTTTTTAATTCTTCCTTAATATTAAACACATTTTTCTCCTATATAGTTTCTAATATAATCGGCTTTAGTATAACACAGTAAATAAAAAAAAGCTACCCGAAGGTAGCCTTTTATTTGTATTATTCTTCTGAAGTTGTAGTTGGTTCATCTTCAGCATTTGCATATGCCTCTAATACTGCTTTTTCGATCATATCTCTTGTTTCAGTATTTAGTGGATGAGCAACATCCTTAAATTCTCCCTTAGGAGTTCTTCTGCTTGGCATTGCTATGAATGCTGGCTTGTCTGCAGGATCAATAACTTTGATATCGTGTACTACGAAACATCCATCGAATGTTACTGAAGCTACTGCTTTCATTCTGTTTTCAGAATTTACTTTTCTTAATCTTACATCTGTAATTTGCATTAAAATGCACCGCCTTTCATATAAGTAAGTTGAATATGCTGTTAGCACTCAACTATGTTTAAAATACTACATATTTTTCAAAAATCCTGCATTTTTTACATATATTTTCATTTTTTGTTTCACAAGCAAACAGTTTTATTCATATAATATTGTAAAAAATACTTATTTTGGTTATAATAACTGTTGATTGGAGGTATAAAAATGATACTTGATTCTTTAGATAAAAATAAAGCAATACATATGATTGGAATCGGCGGTGTTAGCATGAGCGGGCTTGCGGAAATCACTAAAAATATGGGGTTTACAGTTACTGGCTCTGATGCCAAATTATCTGATATTACAAAAAAATTAACAGAAAACGGAATACAAGTCTATGAAGGACACTTCGCAAATAATGTTATAGGAAGTGGGCTTGTTGTTTACACGGCTGCAATAAAAAAAGACAATCCTGAACTTTTAAAAGCTCAAGAATTAAATATTCCCACTATGGAGCGCTCTGATTTTCTTGGCGAATTAATGAAGAAATACGAAGAAAACATTTGTATTTGTGGCACTCACGGAAAAACAACAACTACTTCAATGTTGTCATTAATATTTTTGCAAGCAAACCTTGACCCTACAATTCAAGTTGGTGCTACCTTAAAGCAAATAGATGGCAATTATAAAATTGGAAACTCTGAATATTTTATAGTTGAATCTTGTGAATATGTAGAAAGCTTTTTAAAATTCCATCCTAAAACAGCGGTACTATTAAACATTGAAGAAGACCATTTGGATTATTATAAAAATCTTGAACATATAAAATCAGCATTTAAAAAATTTATTGAATTAGTTCCTGCAAACGGCAATGTTGTTGTAAATGCAGATGACACAAATTGTCTTGATATATTAAACGATATAAACGCTAATATTGTAACAATTGGCATAAACAACACTTCGGCTAATTGGGTAGCAAAAGATATAACGCAAAGTGAAAATGGCTGTTACTCATATGTTGCAACTAACGGTATAGAAACTTTAAATGTTAAGCTAAATGTTTTAGGTTACCACAACATATATAATTCATTATCTGCAATTGCAACTGCTAAGCTATATAATATTGACTCTGAAACAATTTTAAGTGCCTTAGCACAATTTACAGGTGCAAGCAGAAGGTTTGAATATCGTGGAAAAGTTAATGGTGCAAGTGTATTTGACGACTATGCGCATCATCCAACCGAAATAATGTCAACCATAAAATCCGCCCTTTCAATACCCCACAACAAGCTATGGGTAGTATTTCAACCTCACACATATACAAGAACACTTTCATTGTTTGACGACTTTAAAAACGCATTTAAAGATACCAATGAAGTAATATTAACCGACATTTACGCAGCAAGAGAAAAAGATACCGGACTTGTATCTTCTATGCAACTTGCAATAGCTATAAATGAAGTTTCTAACAATTGCACATATCTTTCATCTTTTGATAAAATAGAAAAATATTTACGAGAAAATGTAAAAGAAAACGACATTGTGCTTACAATAGGTGCAGGAGATATTACAAATTTATCATATGCATTAACAAAATAATTATTAAACAGCAAAAAAGACGGTTAAACCGTCTTTTTTGCAAACTGCATTTATTTTATATATAAACGAGGATTTATATTATAAACACTTTAATATTTATTTCTTCGTTGAGCATCTAATTTTTCTAGCATTTCTGGATCATCAAGTGCTCTGCCCGTGCCAATTGCAACGCAAGAAACAGATTCTTCAGCAATCATTACATTAATTCCTGTTGTTTCTTGAATAAGTTTGTCTAATCCATAAACTAGGCAGCCACCACCCGTCATGTATATTCCCCTATCGCTAATATCAGCAGATAATTCTGGTGGAGTTCTCTCTAAAACATTTAATACCGCTTCAACAATTTGCATTGCTGGCTCTCTTAAAGCTTCTAAAATATCATCCGAATTAACTGTTAAATTAACAGGAAGACCAGAAGATAAATCTCTTCCTCTAACATCCATTTCAAGCTTTTGCATTCTTGGATATACACTACCTATATTTATTTTCAAATCTTCCGCCGTTCTCTCACCAAGCATTACATTATATTTTTTTCGTATGTATTTTGTTATAGCTTCATCAAACTTATCGCCTGCAACTTTTATAGAAGTGCTAACAACTGCACCGCCTAAAGATATAACAGCAATATCAGTTGTTCCGCCCCCCATATCTACAACCATGCTACCACATGCTTTGGATATGTCTAAACCAGCTCCAATCGCCGCAGCAATTGGCTCTTCTATCAAATATACTTTACGAGCTCCCGCTTGAGTTGCCGCATCTATTACAGCTTTCTTTTCCACTTCGGTTACACCTGATGGAATACAAACCATTATTGTAGGGGCAAATACAAATTTGCCACATACCTTTTTGATAAAATATTTTAACATTTTTTCGGTAACAAAATAATCAGAAATTACACCATCTTTTAACGGACGAATGGCAACTATATTTCCTGGCGTTCTACCAAGCATTCTTCTCGCCTCTTCCCCAACTGACAATGCTTCTTCTGTATTTCTATCTATCGCTACAACTGATGGTTCTCTTAATACAATTCCCTTACCTTTTACATAAACAAGAACTGTTGCTGTACCTAAATCTATACCTATCGCTTGACCAAAACCGAACATCAGCATCATTCCTTCCATTTATTACTAATTATTACAAAGATGTTACGCATCTATTACACTTTCGTTACAATTATATTACATCACATATAAAATATCAAATACTTTTCTATATATTTTTGAAAATATT
>CAZRQF010000053.1:0-7000 GCA_964602275.1 uncultured Eubacteriales bacterium | reverse complement strand
TATTTTTAAATAATAAAAAACCGTTAGAAAACTAACGGTTTTAGGTGGAGGCGCCAATCAGATTTGAACTGATGATCAGGCTTTTGCAGAGCCGTGCCTTACCACTTGGCTATGGCGCCAACGCATGATAAAATTATATTAGTTAATTTGTCATTTGTCAATGCTTTTTTGAAATTTCCTTTGAGTTATGTTAAGCATTGACTTTTCAGGAAAAAAATGTTATTATTCTAGTGGATTTCATATTTTGAAAGAGAGGTGCAAGGTATGCATATGCATGGTGGACCTGGTAGATTTCATGGTGGAGGGCCTCGTGGCGGTGGATTTGGTGGACCTCATGGTGCTCCGCCTCACCGTGGTGGCAGAAGACCGCCTGGCGGATTTGGACATTTTGGACCGCCAATACCTCCTAGGCGACCGCATTACGGTGGATGTTTAGGATGCCTCACATATGTAATTGGATTTGTAATAATTATTGCATTGATAATTAGTTTTATATTTTAAATAAACTAAAATTGTTGATAATATTTATCATTAAACTAAGTGCCATTAATATGGCACTTTTTTGTTGGAATAAGATATAATATATATTATGAAGTGGGAGTGAATTATATGAATATAAAAATAGGAAATACGCCAATGATAAAAATAAAATATAAATACAATGAAAAAGAAAGTCACATATATGCTAAATTAGAGTTTTATAATTTATCGGGAAGTATAAAAGATAGAGTGGCATATTATATTTTGAAGTCTGCGTATGAAAATGGTAGCTTGAAAAAAGGAATGGAAATTGTAGAAGCTACTAGTGGCAATACTGGAATTGCCCTTGCTGCAATGGGAAGCTACTTAAAAAATCCCGTGCATATATACATGCCAGATTGGGTAAGCAGAGAAAGAGTAAATTTAATGAAAATGTATGGTGCAAAAGTAACACTTGTGTCTAAAGAAGAAGGTGGCTTTATAGAAGCTATAAATAAGGCAAAAGAATATGCTGAGAAAAACGATGCATTTTTAGCAAATCAATTTAGTAATATAAATAATGTAGTAGCTCATTATGAAACTACGGGTAGAGAAATATTAGAAGCACTAGGAGATACAATAGGCGGATTTGTGTCAGGGATCGGTACTGGCGGTACATTAATTGGCACTGGAAAGCGATTAAAAGAATTTGACGAAACTATTAAAATATATGCCTTAGAACCTGATAAAATGCCACTGTTATCTCAAAATAAGACAATTGCTCCACATAAGATTGAAGGAATAGGAGATGAATTTATTCCAGAAATTGTAGATAGGAGATTGATAGACGAAGTGATTACAGTAAATGACGATGACAGCATAAATATGGCACGAATGATTGCCAAAGATTTAGGAATAGGAGTTGGAATATCGTCAGGTGCTAATTTGCTAGCAAGTGTAATTGCAAAAGCGAAAAACGAAAAGGAGATAGTAACAGTATTCCCAGATGATAATAAAAAATATATATCTACTGATTTGAGTAAACCAATAGAGAAAAAAGAAAATTATATTTCTAATAAAATAAAATTATTAAATTATGAATTTGTAATATAGAAAAAATATATTTAGTGATATAATACTAATATTAGAAAGTGTGGGAGGAATAAAAATGAGATTAATGGAATTTAAAATGGAACGACCAGATTTAGTAAAAGTTGGAGATAAAGTTGAAATAACAGAGGGAGAATTACCATCTAGCTGGTATTATACAATAGAGCCGGCAGTGGCAATGTCGGGTAATATACCACTTACTGAAAGACTATTTGCAACAGAAGGTACAATAATGGAAATAAAAGCAAGTGAAGATGTTGGATATTATCTAACAGTAGGATTTGAAGAATAAGGTTCATAATTTACCCTCCTGATAAATATAAATTATCTAGGAGGGTTTTATTATGAAAAGATTTATTTGTTTTTTATTATGCGTAATCAATGTATCTAGTATAATGTTTTTAAAAACAAGTTTTGCAAATGATGCTGTTCCTGCGTGGTCTGAAGCACTTGAAGTTTTTAATAAAATAGAAAATAAAGTGGAGCTTAAGATAAATTCGGAAGCGGCGATTTTAATGGAAGAAGATACAGGTACAATTCTTTATACTAAAAATGAACATGAAAAACTTAGACCTGCTAGTGTTACGAAAGTTATGACGCTTTTGTTAATAATGGAAGCTTTGGATACGGGGACAATATCTTTAACGGATAAAGTGCCGTGTAGTAAAAGGGCAAGTAGTATGGGCGGCTCTCAAATATGGCTTGACGAAACAGAAGAATTGACGGTTCATGAAATGCTAAAAGCAATATGTGTTGTGAGTGCCAATGATTGCTGTGTTGCAATGTCGGAATTCATTTCAGGAAGTGAAGAAGCGTTTGTTGAAAAGATGAATCAAAGAGCAAAAGAATTAGGAATGAATGATACTAGCTTTAAAAATTGCCATGGAATTGACGAAGATGGGCATTTGACTTCAGCATATGATATTGCAATAATGAGCAGAGAACTTTCAAAAAAGCATCCGCAAATCCATGAATATACAAAAATATGGATGGATACACTTCGTGATGGGAAATCTCAATTAGTAAATACAAATAAACTTATAAGGTTTTATAGCGGGGCAACAGGCTTAAAAACAGGTTCAACCTCGCTTGCATTATTTAACTTATCTGCAACAGCGACTAGGAATGATATGAAGCTAATAGCTGTAGTAATGAAAGGTCCAACATCTCAACAGCGATTTGACGATGCGAAAGCTTTATTAGATTATGGTTTTGCAAATTATGCATCTGTAAACATGGGGAAAAAAGGAGATGCGGTGGAAATTTTAGAAATACCAAAATCGAAAGAGGGAAAAGTGGAATTAATCTTAGAAGACGATTATAGTGTTTTAATTGGAAAAGCGGATAAAGACAAAATAGAAAAAGAAATTTTAATAGATGAAGATATGGCACTTCCACTTGAATATTACCAAAGAGTAGGAACGGTGAATTATAGCTTAAATGGAGAAATAATAGGGCAAGGAAATATAGTTGCAGGCAGTAAAATTGAAATGAAAAAATGGCACAATTTTTTTGCAGAGCTAACAGAAATGATTTATAGAGTGGGCAGGTAAAGCAAGAAAAATATTAATATTACTTTTTAAGATTTTGCGATATTAATTGGTTGTGTGATTATTTGCATGATAGATAACTTTCGTGTCTATGCTTGACAAATTATGTAAAGTGATATATAATCTCATTGTTGATTTGAATTTATAGTGAAAGAAAAATAGTTTTGACTTTTAAGTGAGGTGTAAATGTGAAAGTATAGGGTGCTTCGATAAGTTTCTTATTCAACGGGCAACAAGATTTAAGGAGGATATGCACATGAAAAAATCGTTTTTGTCCCTTGCAATCAAGACCGAGAGCGGAAAAATGTATAGCTTGGCTGGAAATAGCGAGAACATGTACATGACTTTTAGTGACGGCGGCTTCCCTTGCACATATCGGATTGAGGGGTATAGTCCACTAGCTGTTGGCAAAAATCTTAAAGTGAAATATTATGCTTTGACATGCAAAGGTGTCTTGAAGAAGTACCAATTTAATTCAAACGAACCAATTGCTGATATGAATTATCATAAGGTATAATTAAATAAAAATGCATTCTAAATGTTATGAACATTTGGAGTGCATTTTTGATATTTGAGAAGAATGTAGGTAATTATAATTTATATAAAATTTTAAAAATAGATAATAAACAGATGAAAATTACATAAAATAGTAGTATATTTATTGTAATTTTCTTGACAGAAAAGGCTCGAAAATAGTATAATAAATATAACAATCGTGGTGTTTCACTACCATATAAATGAGAAAGTTATAAATCGGGTGTTTCACAGCCATATAAATGAGAAAGTTATAAATCGGGTGTTTCACAGCCTTATAATTGAGAAAGTTAAAATCAAGAGAAGGTATCTTAAGTGATATACTTCTCTTATTTTTTTTAAGGAGAAAAAATATGAAATTGAATTTATATAGTGTAAGCGATAAATATATAAAATATTTAAGACAATTTGATAATAGAATTTATGACAATAAAGAGGAAGATAGGACTTATGAAAGAAAATATGTAGGAGTTGTATTGACTATAAATGAGTTTAATTACTATATTCCGATGTCTTCTCCTAAGAAGTCAGACTACATAGATTATGAAAAGAAAATTATCAGAAACGATACGAAAACTATTATAAGAATACATAATGGAAATCGTTTGTATGGAACTTTAAGAATAAGCAATATGATACCTGTGCCGATAATAGAATTAAAACCGTATATAGTATCAGATGAAAAAGATTTGAAATATAAAGATGTAATACTTGGAGAATTAAGATATATAAAGAGCAATACTGAAAAAATTGTGAAGTCTGCCAAAACAGTATATAATCAAAAAGTTAAAAATATAGATGTAGGATATATAAAAAATACTGTGGATTTTAAATTGCTAGAAACAAAATTGAAAGAATGGAACAAAGAAAATAGTTAGTATTTCGTTAATATGAATTATAATAAGGTATAATTAAATAAAAATGCATTCTAAATGTTATGAACATTTGGAGTGCATTTTTTGCTTAAAATATTTTTATTGAAAAAAGAATTGGGTATGATATACTTTAGTAGGCAATGAGAAATTTTGATTTGCTTTTTACTAAGTGTAAAACACGGGCTTACTGTGTATGGAAATATGAAGGAGGAAATAAAATGAGTAGTTACGAGGTAGTTGACAGCATTGAGAGCTTAGAAGCGACAATTCTTTTGGTTAAAGAGGCACAAAAGGAGTATGGAAAATTTACTCAAGAACAAGTCGACAAAATTTTTAAAGCTGCGGCAGTTGCTGCAAATAAGATGAGAATACCGCTTGCAAAAATGGCGGTTGAAGAAACAGGCATGGGAGTTGTTGAAGATAAGATTATTAAAAATCACTTTGCATCAGAGTACATTTACAATGCATATAGAGATACAAAAACATGTGGAGTTATAGAAGAAGATAAGGTTTATGGAATAAAGAAAATAGCAGAGCCAATGGGAGTTATTGCGGCAGTTATTCCTACTACTAATCCTACATCTACTGCAATATTTAAAACATTACTTGCACTTAAAACAAGAAATGGAATTATAATAAGCCCACACCCAAGAGCAAAAGGCTCAACTATTGCAGCAGCTAAGGTAGTTTTGGAAGCTGCAATTGAAGCTGGAGCACCAAAAAATATTATAAAATGGATTGATGTTCCATCATTGGATATGACAAATACTTTAATGAAAGAAGCAGATATTATTTTGGCTACTGGCGGTCCTGGTATGGTTAAAGCTGCATATTCTAGTGGTAAACCAGCACTTGGAGTTGGAGCGGGAAACACACCTGCTATTATAGATGACACCGCAGACATATTGCTTGCCGTTAATTCAATTATTCACTCAAAAACATTTGATAACGGTATGATATGTGCATCTGAACAATCTGTTATCGTTTTGGATAAAGTGTATGATAAAGTAAAAGAAGAGTTTAGCAAAAGAGGCTGCTACATTTTAAGCGAAGAAGAAACTGAAAAAGTTAGAAAGACAATAATTATAAATGGAGCGTTGAACGCTAAAATAGTTGGACAAAAAGCAGCAACGATTGCAAAACTTGCTGATGTAGATGTGCCAGAAAACACAAAAATTTTGATAGGCGAAGTTACAAGTGTAGAATTATCAGAAGAATTTGCACACGAAAAATTATCGCCAGTACTTGCGATGTATAGAGCAGAAAGTTTTGATGATGCAATTGAAAAAGCAGATAGACTAATAGAAGATGGTGGCTTTGGTCATACATCATCACTATATATAAATGTAACGACGGAAAAAGACAAAATTGATAGATTTGTAAATAGGGTAAAAACTTGCAGAGTGATATTAAATACACCATCATCTCAAGGCGGAATAGGTGATTTATATAACTTTAAATTAGCACCATCACTAACACTTGGATGTGGTACATGGGGTGGTAACTTAGTATCTGAAAATGTTGGAGTTAAACATCTATTAAATATAAAAACAGTAGCTGAAAGGAGAGAAAATATGCTTTGGTTTAGAGCACCTGAAAAGGTATATATTAAAAAAGGTTGTCTTCCTGTTGCTTTGGAAGAATTAAAAAATGTTATGGATAAAAAGAAAGTCTTTATTGTTACAGACGAATTTTTATATAACAACGGTTATACAAAAGTAATTACAGATAAATTAAATGAAATGGGAATTGAACATACAACATTCTTCAATGTTTTGCCAGACCCAACACTTGCATGTGCAAAAGAAGGTGCAGCAAAAATGGCTGAGTTTAAACCAGATTGCATAATAGCAGTAGGTGGCGGTAGTGCAATGGATGCTGGCAAAATTATGTGGGTGCTATATGAACATCCAGAAGTTGATTTTGCAGATATGGCAATGAGATTTTCAGACATTAGAAAGAGAATTTACACATTCCCTAAAATGGGCGAAAAAGCATATTTTATAGCAGTACCAACATCAGCTGGAACAGGTTCTGAGGTAACGCCGTTTGCTGTTATAACAGATGAAACGACAGGAATTAAATATCCACTTGCTGATTATGAACTAATGCCAAAAATGGCAATTGTAGATTGTGATATGATGATGAACGCACCAAAAGGCTTAACATCTGCATCTGGTATTGATGCTGTGACACACGCTTTAGAAGCATATGCATCTATGATGGCAACTGATTATACAGATGGGCTTGCACTAAAATCATTAAAGGTTATATTTGAATATTTACCAAGAGCATATGATAACGGTGCAAATGATATAGAAGCAAGAGAAAAAATGGCAAATGCAGCAACAATGGCAGGTATGGCATTCGCAAATGCATTCTTAGGTGTATGTCATTCTATGGCACATAAACTTGGCGCATTCCACCATTTACCACATGGTGTTGCAAACGCATTAATGATTGACGAAGTGT
>CAZRQF010000052.1:0-7038 GCA_964602275.1 uncultured Eubacteriales bacterium | reverse complement strand
GTTTTTATCTGATTAACTGTTCTTTCAAAAAGCTCATAATTTTTCTCGTCTATTTCTTTTTTAGCTTCTTCTATGTCCACTTCATTATCCACTACCGCATTTGCAAGTGAAATCATAAAGCTTACATTACCTCTCTCAAGCCCCGTCTGAATTGCATCTTCTATTTCAGACTTTGAAAATTTTTCTTTTCTTATAAGTCCTGCAACTGTATTATCTACACACATTACTTCTGGTATCATAAGTAGCTTATCGCCTTTTTTATTTTTCATCAATCGTTGAGCTACAACCAATTTTAAAAGTGAAGAAATCATAAACTTAATCGTCATTTGGTCGCCAAGTTCATAAAAGTTTAAAATTCTATCTATTGTTTCTGCACATGACTTTGTATGAAGTGTACCTATTACCAAATGCCCCGCTTCCGCCATTTCTATTGCAGCATCCATTGTTTCCTTATCTCTTATTTCGCCAATTATTAAAATATCACAATCTTCTCGCAGTGCATTTTTAGAACCATCGCTAAAATCATTACAATCTCGTCCTTGACCTACTTCTTTTTGAATAATTATTGAACGCTTATTTTGATGTACAAATTCGATGGGGTTTTCAAGCATCAAAATTTTTTTATTTTCTATTAAATTTATTTCGTCTACTAATGCATTTAATGTAGTAGTTTTTCCCGAGTTAGGTTTTCCTGTAACTAATACAAGCCCTTGCGTGTGCAAAACTGTACGGCGTACAATATCAGGAAGTCCAAGCTCACTAAACTTTGGAAGCACATCTTGAATAATTCTTATTGTAAATATCGGCACTTCATTTGAAACGGAAATATTTACTCTAAACCTTTTTGAATTTAATTCAAAATTAACATCTAATATTTTGTTTTCTTTAAACGCCTTATCTTTATCGCTACTTCCATTTATAAAATACCTATACAGCTCATGCATATCTTCTGCGGTAAGCACATTAAATTCTTCTAAATAAGTAAGCTCCTTATTTACACGCAGTATAGGTTTGTTTCTATATATCAAATGAATGTCCGAAGCTCCTTTTGAAACACCTATATGCAAAATTTCTACTATGTTAACCATATTTTTTCTCCTGTAAAATAATTATAATTATACAGATAAATTTTATCATTATTAAAAAATCGGTGCAACAGTTTTTGACATATTTTGTAGCTTAAAGCTTAAACTAAAAAAGTAGAAGCAAAATTAACTGCTTCTACTTTTAAATATTATTCTAATTCAAATGCACCTGTATATAATCTATAATATGTTCCCTTTTCTGCTATCAAGAAATCATGCTCTCCTCTTTCAATTATCTTTCCGTGATCTAATACAAGTATTGCTTTTGAATTTCTTACTGTTGATAATCTATGTGCAATTACTAATACTGTTCTGCCATCCATAAGCTTATCCATTCCGTCTTGTACTAATTTTTCTGTACGAGTATCTATGCTTGATGTTGCCTCATCTAATATCATTACTGGCGGATTTGCAATTGCAGCTCTTGCAATTGATATAAGTTGTCTTTGACCTTGTGATAATTGTGCTCCGTTTTCTGTAAGCATTGTATCGTAGCCTTGTGGCAATCTTCTTATAAATCCATCTGCATTTGCAAGTTTAGCTGCTTCATACACTTCTTCATCTGTTGCATCTGCTTTACCATATCTAATATTTTCTTTTATTGTTCCGGTAAACAAGTTTGTATCTTGCAATACCATTCCAAGTGAATGTCTTAAATCATCTTTCTTTATGTCTTTTATATCTATGCCGTCATATTCTATTTTGCCTTCTTTTATATCGTAAAAACGATTTATCAAGTTTGTAATAGTTGTCTTACCCGCACCAGTAGCACCAACGAAAGCAATCTTTTGACCAGGCTTTGCATATAGCGATACATCATGCAAAATTTGTTTTTCTTCTGTGTAACCAAAATCAACATCAGTAAATGTGATATAACCTTTTAGTTCAACATATTCATAATTGTCACCTACAACTGGTCTTTTCCATGCCCACATTCCTGTTTGTTGTGGCACTTCAACAAGTTCACCATTTGCACCTTTTTCTACATTTACAAGTGTAACATTTCCCTCATCGACTTCTGGCTCTGTATCGATAAGCTTAAATATTCTTCCTGCTCCTGCAAGTGCCATTATTATAGAATTTATTTGATTCATAATTTGGTTTACAGGCTTTGAAAAGCTTTTCGACAATTGTAAAAACGATGCAACTGTACCAACTAGTTCAACTGGGTTTTCAGAAGATAATGCCCAAATACAACCAACAATTGCAACGCAAACATATTGTAAATTTCCAAGGTTTCCTGCAATTGGCATTAATGAGTTTGCAAATTTATTTGCGTTGTACATATCAGAATTCAATTTTTCGTTTAACGCATCAAATTCTTCTTCCGTTTTCTTCTCGTGAGTAAATACTTTTATAACTTTTTGACCATTAAGCATTTCTTCAACATATCCATTAACATTTGCAAGTGATGTTTGTTGACTTACGAAAAACTTTGAGCTTTTTTGCGCTATTGTTTTTACAATAAACATTGTCAACACCGAAAATAGTATTACAAACAATGTAAGTTTAAAGCTCATTGTAAACATTGCTACTGCTGTTGCAATTATAGTAAGTAGCGATGAAATAAGGTTTGGTAATGATTGTGAAATCATTTGTCTTAGTGAGTCTGTATCATTTGTATAATGGCTCATTATCTTTCCATGAGTATTTGTATCAAAATAACTTATAGGAAGCTTTTGCATCTTTTCAAACATTTCATCTCTAATATCCCTAAGTACGCCTTGCGATATTACAGCCATAAATCTTGCATATATAAAGTTTGCCAAAATTCCAACTGCAAATATTGCACCAATGATTAGCATGAAATGTGTAAGACCACTATAATCAACTACATCCATTGTTAAAAGCGGAGTTATATATTCATCTATAACGGTTTTAAGTGACATCATGCCTAATGTATCTGTTATGGCTGTTATAATTATACATATTACAACAAATATAAATTTCCATTTATAATTTTTAGTAATATATTTTAGTATCCTACCAAAAGTTCCTTTTTCAATTTTAGGCTTTGGTCCCATCATGGCAGCATTTCTATTGTTCACGCTCTTTGCATTTCCATTATTCATTGACATCACTTCCCTTCATTTGAGATTCGTATACTTCTTTGTAAATTTCGTTATTCTCTAGAAGTTCTTCGTGTGTTCCAAAACCGTTTATTGTGCCACCATCCATAACTATTATTTTGTCTGCATCTTGAACAGAATTAATTCTTTGTGCAATAATTATTTTTGTAGTATTTGGTATTTCTTCTCTAAACGCTTTTCTTATTAAAGCATCTGTTGCAGTGTCGACAGCACTTGTAGAATCGTCTAAAATCAAAACTTTAGGTTTTTTAAGCAATGCTCTTGCTATACAAAGTCTTTGCTTTTGACCACCCGATACATTAGTACCGCCTTGTTCAATGTGCGTATTATATCCATCTGGAAAAGCTTTTACAAAGTCGTCTGCTTGTGCTAGTTTGCACACTCTCTCAACTTCTTCATCTGTTGCATGTTCATCACCCCAACGAATATTCTCACTAACTGTTCCTGAAAACAATACATTTTTTTGAAGCACACAAGAAACTTCATTTCTAAGTGTTTCAATGTCATATTCTCTTACATCAACTCCACCAACTTTTAGTGACCCTTCTGTAACATCATAAAGTCTTGGAATTAAATTTACTAATGTTGATTTACCACTACCAGTTCCACCAATTATGCCAATTGTTTCTCCAGATTTTATTTTAATGTTAATATCTTTCAAACATTCTTTGTCTTTTTCTCCTACATAACTAAATGAAACATTGCTATATTCAATATCACCATTTTTTACTTTTTTAATTGCTTTTTTAGGATTTTTAATGCTTGGTTCTTCTTCTAAAACTTCTAATATTCTTTCGCCAGAAGCTTTTGCATTAGTAAGCATAAGTGCAACCATTGCAACCATCAAAAGACCAGTTAAAATTTGAATTGAATATGTTATAAGTGTCATAAGTTTTCCAGTAGTTAACGCAGTCATATTAGATGTAACAATAATTCTAGCACCAAGCCATGTAACTAAAAGGATGCATGCATCAATAGCAATAGACATTACAACAGGCATAAATGCAATATTTTTTTCAGCTTTAGTAAAGTTGTTAAATATAACATTTGAAACATCTTTAAACTTGTCTATCTCTTCATCTTCTAAAACGAAAGATTTTACAACTCTCATTGCACTAACATTTTCTTCAACAACATTATTTAATTTATCATATTTTTTGAAAGTTTTTTGCATTATAGGATAAGTCTTACTAATAATCTTAAATATTGCAAAACCTAAAAGCGGAATTACCGCAACAAATATAAGTGCTAACTTTACATTAATAGTCATTGCTGCTATAAGTGAAAAAGCAAACATAAGCGGAGCTCTAACTGTTATTCTCGTAAGCATTTGGAAAGCTTGTTGAACATTTGAAACATCCGTTGTAAGCCTTGTAACTAGACTTGCAGTTGAAAACTTATCAATATTTGAGAAAGAAAAATCTTGCACTTTGTAGTAAAGTTCTTTTCTCAAATTCTTAGCAAAACCTGCCGAAGCTTTAGCAGCTGTAAAGCCATTCGTAGCACCAAAAAGTAGCGAAAGTAAAGCTGCAATTACTAATTCGATTCCCAACTTATACACTACGCTCATTTCGCCTAGGTAAATTCCCTTATCAATAAGGTCTGCCATTATTAAAGGAATTACAACTTCCATAACAACTTCTAATCCAACTAATATCGGCGTCAAAATAGTTGGTATCTTGTATTCTCCAATAAATTTAGATAACTTTTTTATCATTCTATCTTCCTCCTCGAAATAAGTATTATATCATATAATTATTTATTTTTGCACCCTGCACATAAAATTCACAAAACATCTGATAGATAAGGTATCGCACCACAAAAAAACAACCCACTTTCGTGAGTTATTTATTTTGTTATTTTTACTCTACCGTTGCTATGTATGGTAGATTTCTCATTGTTCCGTCTGTGTAATCTAGTCCATATCCTACCACAAATTTATCTGGTATTTTAAATGCAACATAGTCTACATCAACTTCTACAACTCTTCTATCTGGCTTGTCTAACATTGTACATATTTTTATGCTGTTTGGTTTTCTCTTTTTGAGCATTTCTTTTAGTTTGTGTAATGTTCTGCCACTATCTATTATATCTTCTATTATCAAAACATCCTTGCCCTCTACATCATGCACTACATCTGATAATATTTTTACTTCTCCGCTACTTTCCATAGCAGTACCATAACTTGAAGCAGTAATAAAATCAAAAGTAACCGGTCTCATGATATACTTTGTTAATTCACATGCAAAAAAAGCACCACCTGTTAATACTGCAATTACATGAATTGTTTTTCCAGCATAATCTTTTGTTATTTCCATTCCTAAATCTGAACATCTTTTTGCGATTTCTTCTTCTGTTATAAGTGTCGTTACATTAGCCATTATAACATCCCCCTTCAAGAAATTATGAAGGTATTATAACTCTAAAAATATCACCTGTCTAGTTAATTTTCTTTTATGATTATACATTTTTGTAATATTTCGTTAAGTCTTTCATTTTGCTCAGTTAAATACAAATATCCTATAAGCGCTTCTAAACCAGTAGCATATTTATAATCAACTATATCTGCATTTTTAGCATGCGAATGCGGATTTGAATTTCTGCCTCTTCTTACAATATCCAATTCATCATCTGTCAATTCATTTTCTAAAGTTCTTAATATATCCGCCTGATTTTTAGCACTAACATATTTTATGCTTTTTTTGTGTAGCAAGCCATTCTTACACAATCCTTGCTTTATAACATATTCCCTAATATGTTTTTCATAAACAGCATCGCCCATATACGCCCACACAAGTGGCGACATCTGCAAAACATCTTCCTTTCTCACTATATCACCTATCTTTTTTCTAATGTTATTTTTCCTATTTTTCCAGTCCTAAATTCGTCTAATACAATGTTTGATACTTTAGTATAGTCAATCATATTGCCTCGAACTAAACAACCTCTTTTTCTGCCTATTTCGTCCATCAATTCAAATGTTTGCTCATACTCAAACGAACTATCAATTTTATATCTTTCAAAAATTTCTTTTTTATATCCCATTTCCACAAGTTCATTTAATAAGTTGGCAGTCAATTCTTCTTTATCGATAACTTCGTCTTTTATTGTACCAATATACGCCAAATGTCTTGCGTATACTTCGTTATCAAGTTTTGGCCATAAAACTCCTGGCGTATCCAAAAGTTGAATTTTATCGCTTAATCTAACCCATTGATTTTTCTTTGTAACTCCTGGTTTGTTGCCAGTTTCTGCAGTTTGTTTTTTAGCTATTTTATTTATAAGCGTTGATTTTCCAACATTCGGAATTCCAACAACCATAACTTTTATAGACGCACCAACTCTGCCTTTTTGTATTTGAGCATCCATTTTATCTTTCATAAGTTGCAAAGCTTTATCAACAACTTCTTTCATTCCGCTTCCAGTATTCCCGTTTGTTAACACAGCAACTTGATTTTTTTGTTTAAAACTTTCTACCCATGCTTTGTTTTGTACATCATCACTTAAATCCGACTTATTTAAAACAATAACCCTTGGCTTATCACCAATAATCTCATTCAATATTGGATTTCTACTCGCAACGGGAATCCTCGCATCAATTATTTCTATAATAACATCAACTAACCTACTCGCCTCGCCAATCTCTCTTCTAGCTTTTGCCATATGTCCAGGATACCAGTTAATACTTGCTGAAGATACATTTTTTTCTTCATTAATTTTTTTCTCTCGTCTTTCTTTTCTTTTTTGGTACATATCCATCGTTTTCACTTCCTTTTCTATAAATTACTATTTGTATTAATTATCATTTTATTTCTTCCATTTTCTTCATTTCTTTTGTTTCTAATAGTTTCTTTTCTCTTTCA
>CAZRQF010000051.1:0-7046 GCA_964602275.1 uncultured Eubacteriales bacterium | reverse complement strand
GTATTATCTTTATTTTTAAATAATTCACATTTATTTAAAACGCTTCTTCCTCTTTCGATAGTTTTTTCTATTGGTGCTACTTTTTCCAAATCTGTCTTTAAGGTTTTTGAAATTTTATTTATCGTTTTTTCATCACTTTCTGTAAGTGCTATTTCTAGTTTGTCACACTTTTTATTAATTCTTGAAATTGTATTTTTTTGCTTTTCCATCACTTTTTTAAGTTCGTCTTCAAATGCATTTTCTAGTATTAATGTTTTGCCAGATTTTATTGCATTTTTTACATTCGTAGGAAGTTTAGATGCAGATAGCATTAAATCTATTCCCTCCGAAAGACTAGACTTTAAGTCGCCTTTTTTTATTGCTTCAAATAAATCTTTTATATTATCAAAGACACTTACTTTCATTCCCAAGCTTTTCATTCCAGTTCTAAGTGCAGTTTCTGCCGCAGCACTTGCTACTTTCTTAGCATCAAAATTTTGAAATTGTTCTTTAGCTTTTGTTTTATATTCATCAGATATAGGAATTAAATCTCCTATTTTATTTACTGTGTTTGAAAATGCATCCGCAATATTTTCAAACACATTTTTAGTTTCTTTTGTTAAAACTATTTCATCATTTTTAGCTAATTCTAAATTTAATACATTTTCCATATTTTTTCTCCTATTCATCAATTTCTTTTACTTTTTGTGCTAAAAATATTAAAAGCCACATACTTATAAAATTCCAATATAGTATCATGCTACCCATAACGCTTTTTTGCATAATTATATAATTTTCTTTATTGTTATTTATGTATGTAAAATATACTATCAAATCTAACGCTATTAAAATAAACAAAACCATTCTTGCACCTTTTGTTTCTTCTCTCCTTTGAAGTTTTTCTTTTTGAATCATTGACACCATATAGTAACTTTTATTTATCAATTCCGAAAAAGAACCACCACTTATATAGCATTTTTTAATATTATTAAATAATTTTTCAAGTTCTTTATTTTTTATTTTTTCGTTTAGATTATCTATTGCATTTTCAAAATTCACTCCACTATTTACTTCTATCAAAAACTTATTCAAATATGTCTGCAACGGCTTTATAGTTTCTACTTCTTTAAAAGCATATATAATGTCGTTATTTATTTGTGTATAATTTTTTAATTGCAACAAAAAATTTGGAATTACTTTTTCGATTTTTTCTTCATTGTATTCCGAAATTGATTTTAAAATTATTATCGGGAATAAAAATGAAGGTGCAGCAATAATGCACGAAAGTAAAGTCTGCTTAAATATTTTTAGTGTTACCAAGCAAACTGCTATTACGCAAATGAAACATGCAAGCATGACGGTTATTGGATTTACAATTAACCCTCTATTTATTCCTGAGCGGTCTATAAGTATATTTATTTTGTGAATAATATTAAGTTTTCTATTTATCTTTATTTTCTTGTTTTTATCATAATACTTTATCAATTCATTGTGATATTTTTCATCTTTTAGTGCTAAATATTTTGATAATCTCACAATCAATTTTTCTTCTACTATTTTGCTTGCATATTGATAGCAAACCATAAAAATTAATATTAATAAAATTATATTTATTATCATGCCATTTGCCTTTCTATTTCTTTTTTATATAAATCTATTTTAGTTTTTGCTTTTGCCATTGGCTTGCCTAGTTTTTTAAATTTTCCTATTAATTTTCCATTTTCATATTTGTCCAATTTAAATTCATATAATGGATTATAAGCTATATCGTCTTGCTCTTCGTCATAATACACTTCTGTAATTTCTTGCACTTTAAAGTTATTCATATATATAACTATATCTACTGACATCGCCAAAAGTTTTCTTAAATATTTGTCTGTATACATTTGAGCTTTCGCATCTCTTTTCATAAGTGTAACTAATCTATCCACCGTATTTTTACTACTATCCGAATGCACCGTTGCATATCCTCTATGCCCAGTAGATATAGCATCTAAAAATACCATTGCCTCTTCGCCTTTTAATTCTCCTATTACAATAACATCATTTGACATTACAAGCGAATGTGCTGTAAGCATTGCCAATGTAACATTTTTGTCTGCACTTCGATTTTTTAATATTTCCCTTTGAATAATGTTTGGATGCGTGCTATATAATTCCGCAGTTTCTTCATTTGATGTTATTGATAAATTCTCAGGAATTTTATTTATTAGATTTCTCATAAGTGTAGTCTTTCCACTTCCACCTTTTCCGCTAATTACAATATTACAACCTGCCACAATTGCTTTTATTAAAAATTCGTAAATATCTTTATTTATCATTTCAATATTTTCGCTCTTTAGTTCTTCTAAGGTTTGTATTCCATTTGGTCTATGAATTCTTATTACTAAGCTTGGTGCCTCCACATTTACAGGCTCTACGCCAGCTTCTATTCTTAAATTACTCTTTCTATCACTTACAACAACAATCGGTGATTCTTTTGTTATTTTGCCTCCGTTTTTCAAAACACAATATCTAACAAAGTCTTCATAATCATTTTCGTTTAAAAAAGTATCGCTTACTTTTTTCCATACTCCACATTCTTTTACAAAAACATTATCGTATCTAGTTACTCTAATATCTGAAATATTTGTATTATCTATGTATTTTTGCAATATATGATATCCAAATAATCTATCTAAAATAGCGCTTATTGTAGATTCTGTGTTTAAGTTTGCATATTCTTTATACACTTTCTCTCTAACTATATTTTCCACCATTTCTTTGTTTATATTTATATCGCTTAAATAATCAGAATAATTTTTTATCAAAAACGAAATTATATCTCCTATAACTTTATTTCTATTAACTTCTGTCTTTTTTTCTGAGCTTTCCCTATTTTTTTCTACTTTTAATGGATTAATTAGCATGTTTTACTTCTCCTTTACTAATTATTTGTGCAAAGCTATCTTTCTTTACATTTAAAAAACTTTTTATTTTATCTACTTTTTCCATAATCGTAAGTTTAGGAATATAATTTATAGTTCTTAAAATTTCTTCATATTTGTTATCATCGTTTTGGCTATTTTGTGGTATTCGTCCAATCAAATCCAAATCTAATATTTTTTCCATCATTTCTCCTTCTAGACTATTTCTAGTTTCTTTATTAATTATTAATTGGATTTTCCCTTTCCAAATTGCCCATAGCTCTTCAAACACATACAACATCTGAGTTGCTTTTTTTAAGCAGATATATGAATCTTCAACAACAAATAACACTCTATTTGCTACTTGAACCGCCCATTTAGTAGAATCTAAAAATATATTGCTGCTAGTATCTATTATTATAAAATCATATATTTCTTTTGCACTTTCTATAAGTTTTTTATAACATTCTTCGTTTAAAACATTTTGGCAAGAATGTAGTGAGGTATTACCCGTTACTACATCAAATTTACCAGCAGTTACTACCAAGTCTTCTAACACATTTGTGTCAAATCTATTTTTTGAAATAAGGTCTGCAATATAATTTATTCCACATTTTTTGTCTTCATCTATTAAGATTTCCACATTTTCTGGTACTTTGTTTATACCTAACAATTCATCGATATTGCCATTTAATGTATCTAAGTCTATAAGTAAAATTTTTGAATCTGTTTTCTTAGAAAGATTTTTTGCTAAATTTGCCGCAACGGTAGACTTTCCAGAGCCCGCTGTGCCAGATACAACTATTATTTCTTGTTTTTGCATCACACATATTTTATTTTCTATTTGCTCTTCTTTTTCTATTGCTACATACTTTTCACTTGAAATTTCACTTAGTATTCTCGCTCTTGATATTGGCTCTTCTCTATCTATCGAATCTAATATATCTTGCATCGTAATTTTGTCATCATAAAAAATATCGAATATTCCTTTTGCCATCAAAATATTTTTCGTTTCGTCATCAATTTCATCTACTATAACAATTATTCTCGCACCTATATTTTTCTTCTTTACTTCAAGAACAAATTCGTCAAACTCAAACTGTCCTTGTAGCAATCCACTTATTATTATTACATCAGCTTCTTCATATTCAAGCACATCAAAAAGTGCTTCTTGATATTGTAAATCATCTCCTATAACATCGTATTTTTCATATTTTTTTAATTCACTATTTACAGTTGGATTTCCTAAAGCTGTTATTATTTTTATCATTTTTTATTCCTCCTCATAAAACTTTATTTTAAATCCGTATTAATTATTTCATGCTCTTTATCCGTTGCTTTTACATCTATCATCATTTTATTTCTACCAGAATGCAAAATGCATTTTCCTCTTTCCATATTTAAAATTCTGCTTTTCTCTTCTTCCGAAAGATTAATAACCTCACTAAGCTTCAAAATATTATTTTCTTCTGATTGAAATATACATTTTATACTTGAATTATTAATAATACCTTGTCCATATTTTCCGTCATCTAGTGCAAAAAAGTCTGTTATATCTTGAGTAATCGCAGTTGCTGCACCGCCAAACTTTCTTATTGTTTTAAATATTTTAAAAACAAATTCAGCAGCTTCACTACTTTTATTTATAAGTTTCCACACTTCGTCTAAGTATATTATTTTCTTCGTATCTCGTTTTTCTTTAATTTTATCCCAAAACAATTCTGTTATTAAAAACATTATTATTGGCACTTTTTCTTCTTCGATATCATGTATATCAGCTACAACTAATTTGTTAGATATATCTACATTTGTATATTCGTTTAAATATTTCATACTACCTGTAATATACGGTTTTAAAACCGTAGCATATTTTTTTAATTTCCTATCTTTTTTTATAACATCATATACATCTTGTAATCTTGGCATCATATCAAAGCTTTTAAACTTTTTTATTTTTATTAAGCTTGTATCTATGCAACTTTCAAATACTGATTCGTTGTCAAATGTTATACCGTATTTTTTATATACTTCTATAATATATTCTTCTAACAATGATTTTTCTTCTTGCAACATATCTTCAAAAATTAATGAAAAGAACACATTTAATTTAGATATTTTATTTTGCAAATACGATTCATTTTCATCGACCGTATTTTCGTGTATATCCATTATATTTATACATTCCTTGCCCGAAAATTTTATACAAGTTCCACCTAGCTTTTCGCAAAGAGTAGAATATTCTCTATCAGGATCAATTACATATTGAATTATATTTAAATATCTATTTCTATTAATCATCATTTTTACAAAATATGATTTGCCAGAGCCACTTGTACCAAGCACGCACATATTTGCATTTTTATATGTTTTTAAGTTAAATCTATCTATCATTACCAAAGATTTATTGAAAGAATTTAGACCAATTAATATGCCGTTTTCATCAAACATTTCATTTGAAATAAAAGGATATGTAGCAATAATGCCAGTTGTTAAGACATTTCTGGCAGCAAGCTTTTTTAATTCTTTATTATTGTTACAAATTGGAAGAGACGATACAAGTGCTTGCTCTTGCCTATATAAAGCTCTTCTCGTTCTTAATCCAACACTTGCGGCAATGCTTTCTATTTTTTGCAAATCTTGTTCTAATTGTTTTTCCGTTTCTGAACATACTAAAATATAAATACATAAATAATAAAAATCTTCATCACCCACTTGGAGTTGCTTTCTTATATATTTTGCATCTTGATATGTATATGACAATTTATCAATATCACTTTGATTTTCGTTAGAAGTTTTTATGTTTGCACCACTATTTGAAATGTTATAAGTTAGCTCTTTTATAACATCATAAGAATTTTGCTTTTCATAAAACATTGATATTTGCAAATCAATATCAGTAGAAATAATTTTGTTTAAAAAACAGCCGTCCATTTCTCTTGAATAATCAACAACGATTAGCGACGATATATATTTTCCATCAATGTCTACATACTTAGGATTTTTTAAATCTATATATGTAGGAAATATTTCATCCGTTTTTGATACTTCACCATATTTAACAATACTATTTTCCAGGCTACTTGTTTTACTCGCTATAAAATTCATTATCTTTTCCTCTCTTATACTATTTTCCTATTTAAGTAATTTTTTATAACTTTTATCGTTTCATTAAAATCACATTTTTGTACTTCGTTGTCACAACTTTTTAAGCTTTCACTTATTTTCAGAAAGACCTCATCTTCATTTTCATTTGTTACATCAACTAAAATATAAAAAGTTTTAGAAACTATTTCTTTATTTCTAGATGTAACCTCTAAAAAATTTATATAATCTTCTATCATTTCTTTAAGTTGTGGCTCTATATAAGAAGCTCTTTTAATATTTTTTATATACCCATCTAACTCTCTTTTTTGTGTTTGAATTAAAATTTGCATATCAAAGTTACATCTTTTTAAAAACAATTTATAACCATTCAAAATAGCGTTTTGCTCCAAATTTGTTTTTAATTTAAAGTTAGTAGGTTCTACTTTAAAAACTATAATTTTCTTTCCGCTATTAAGCTTTATTATTCCATTACCAATTTCTCTTATCGGTATTAAACTTTTAATATCGCCATTTAAATCTTTTTTATTTTTTAATTTCATTTTTTCCGCTCCTAACTATCCTTTTTTTGCACACAAAAAAGGGCATAATATTCCCATTGTAGAAATATTAAGCCCTATAAAATTCAATTTACATTTAAAATATATTCTCAAAACTTGCAAAAGTCAACTTTTTTCGTTCGACAAAATTCGACACAAAAATTTTTTGAATATTTTTTTGCCTTTCGCATATAATACTATCGTAGGAACTTTACTAGTTTAGCAAAGAGCGTATCGGTATCTTTTTGGTGCTTATATGTTCGAGCAAAGATTATTTATTGTTTAAGTGATACTTAGATAATATTTAGTCGGCGATGAGAGTATACTGTTTGCAAAATTAGCTATATCGCTTTTCTTAATATATGGTTAATGCGTAGGCTTTATATTTGAGCGAAGATTTTGTTTGGTGTCGCATGCATTTATATTTTTGATTTAGTATAAACCACTTTGTTTTTAATAACTCAAAAATTTTTGCTAACGATTGTAATTGCCTATTTTAAGGCAATTATGGTTGTACAGA
>CAZRQF010000050.1:0-7060 GCA_964602275.1 uncultured Eubacteriales bacterium | reverse complement strand
GGAGTGATGCGATTTGAACGCACGGCCTCTTGGTCCCGAACCAAGCGCTCTACCAACTGAGCCACACCCCGAAATTAAAGTGCTTTATTATTTAAAGCACTTTAAAACATTATGTTTTATATTTTTTGCTTTTCCTTTTGCTCTTTTTGTTGAAATAAAAAGAAATATCTTGTAAAGCGGTATCTTCTTTTATAACAGTTCCATATTCTTTAAGTCTAGCAAATGTAAGCTCTGGATTGCTAACTTGCACTGCAAATTCTAAAATAGTATTGTAAGGCATATTCGATACTTTTAAATAGTATTGTTCGTTTAATTTATATAATGAATTAGAGGTTAATTTTGTACAATCAACATAACTGCAAAAGTCGCAAATATCATCAAATGATGAAAATAAGTAAATAGAATTTTCAGATTGAACAGAGGTTGTTTTTCTTTTCAATTTGAAATTTCCTTTTTTTAAGTTCTTTCTTGGTTTTGAAGTTGGCATGTTTAAGGTTTCTTTAGTTTTTGTAACAGTTAGAGTAAATATTCCAGCTCCAACAGAAGATGCTTCAACATATATCATAGATTCATCAATAGTAAAACCATATTCTTGTTCTGCTTCTTGCATCATATCCCAAAACATATCTTGTGATTCTGGAGAATTGTATATAAAAGATTGAATATCAATATTTCTTTCTGCAAGGTCGTCTACGCTTAGAGTTATTTTAATTTTATTTTCGTTAAGTTTTTCTATTTTCATAAAAAGCCTCCCTTCCTAATGATAAAAACCTTTCTTAATATAAATATATAAAAATTTTGTTAAATATTCAATGCTAAAATAATGGTAAAACAAAGTACAAAATATTATATACAACTATATTAAATAATGTACATTGTACCAAATTAGTTGTAATAATAAAACATTTTTTGGAAAAAATCAATAGCTATTATCAATATAGTTTTTCAAAGCAAGGTAAGCTTCTTTAGGCGAAAGCTCGTCTAACATTATTTGAATTCTAAGTTGATAAAACAAATCTCGTGAATTATCAAACAATACAGGATAGTCAATGTCTTTATTTAAAACTGAAATATGCTCTGGAAGAATAGAGCTAGTTATTGCTACTTCTGGAGTTTTGAATTTTCCAAAAATGTATTTGTCGAGCTCAACAGATGGCATATGTTTTACTTGACCATCTTGTAAAGAATTATCAAAAACCCTACAATTAGCAGTTGGAATATCTAGTTTTAAACATTCAAAATTTTCAGAATTATATTTATTTTCATCGTCTTTTGGATTTATAAGACCAAAAAAGCATTGCTTCAAATAACCGTTTATATTAACTTCTTTTGAAAAATTTTCTGATAGTTTGATACCATATTTTAAAAAGTCAGAAACTTTATCTTTCTCTACATAATAGTAAATTATAGCCATTATCTTTTCACCCCGAATAAAGTATATAAGAAATGAGAAAATAGTCAATAAAAAATTGACACTAAAAACCATAAGAATTATACTATTCTTGGATTAAAGCAAAAAAAGGAGGAAATGATTTGAGTAATTTAGTTGAAATTAGATGGCATGGTAGAGGCGGTCAAGGTGCGAAAACTGCTTCATTACTTTTAGCTGATGCTGCATTTAATACAGGAAAGTTCATTCAAGGTTTTCCAGAATATGGACCAGAAAGAATGGGTGCACCTATTACTGCATACAATAGAATAAGTGATGAAAAAATTACTGTACATAGCAATATATATGAACCAGACTATGTAGTAGTCGTAGACGATAGCTTGCTTGAATGTGTTGATGTAACTGCAGGACTTAAAGAAACAGGTGCTATCGTAATAAATACAAAGAAAACTCCAGAAGAAGTAAAACCATTATTAAAAGGCTACAAAGGAAGAGTATGCACAATAGATGCAAGAAAAATTTCAGAAGAAACACTTGGAAAATATTTTCCAAATACACCAATGCTTGCTGCAATTGTAAAAGTTAGTGGCATAATGGATGAACAAGTATTTTTAGATGATATGATAGAATCTTTTAAACATAAATTTGCTAAAAAGCCAGAAGTAATAGACGGAAATATGGCAGCTTTAAGAATGGCATTAAATGAAATAAAAGAATAGGAGGATTAAAATGTCAGATAAAAAATGTAATATAAATCCTAATTCTACATGGGAAGAAATGACTAAAGGTGGAACAATATATGATGCGGGAAATTCAGAAGAATTTAAAACTGGCGATTGGAGATCAAGAAGACCAGTATTTTTATCTGAAAAATGTAAGCAATGCGGATTATGCGTGCCTACATGTCCAGATAGTGCAATACCAGTAGATGAAGAAGGTAAGAGAAAAGACTTTAATTATGACTATTGCAAAGGATGCGGAGTGTGCATGAAAGCGTGTCCATTTGGAGCAATAGAGATGGAATAGTACGAAACTAAACATATTTGAGGGGAGATAGAAAATGAGTATTAGAGAAAGATTAAGTGGAAATGAAGCCGTTGCAAATGCTATGCGACAAATAAATCCTGATGTTGTTGCAGCATTTCCAATTACGCCTTCGACAGAAGTACCACAATATTTTTCAACTTTTGTAAATAACGGAACTGTTGATACAGAGTTTGTCCCAGTAGAAAGTGAACATAGCGCGATG
Organism: uncultured Eubacteriales bacterium; assembly: GCA_964602275.1. Taxonomy (GTDB): domain Bacteria; phylum Bacillota; class Clostridia; order TANB77; family UBA1234; genus RGIG6291. The sequence goes on along the minus strand of CAZRQF010000050.1, from coordinate 4,421 downwards.
AGTGCTTGCATAGGAGCTTCGGCAGCTGGCGGAAGAGTAATGACAGCTACTTCTGCAAACGGATTATCGTTAATGTGGGAAATGTTATATATAGCATCTAGTTTAAGACTTCCAATTGTAATGGCATGCGTTAATAGAGCGGTTTCAGGGCCTCTAAACATCCATAATGACCATTCAGATTCAATGGGAGCTAGAGATTCGGGTTGGGTTCAATTATATTCAGAAACAAATCAAGAAGCGTATGATAACTTCTTAATGGCAACTAGAATTGCTGAGCATGAAGATGTACAGTTGCCAGTTATGGTTTGCTACGATGGATTTATAACATCACATTCAATAGAAAATATAGAATTACTTGAAGATGATGTTGCTAAAAAATTCGTTGGAGAATATAATCCAAAACATTATTTGTTAAATAGAAATGAGCCAATTGCGGTTGGTCCATTAGATGTGCAAGCATATTTATTTGAACATAAATATCAACAAGCAACTGGAATGAGAAATGCTGCTAGAGTAATAAAAGAAGTAGCAGAAGAATTCGAAAAAATAACAGGAAGAAAATATGATTTTATAGAAAAATATAAAATGGACGATGCAGAATATGCAATAGTTGTATTAAATTCAACGGCAGGAACTGCAAAAGCAACAGTTGACGCACTAAGAGAAAAAGGCGTAAAAGCAGGACTTATCAAACCAAGAATGTTTAGACCGTTTCCAGGAAAAGAAATCGCAGAAGCGTTAAAGAATGCAAAAGCAGTTGCAGTAATGGATAAAGCAGATGGTTTAAACGGAGTTGGTGGACCTTTATTTACAGATGTTACTTCTGCAATGATAGTAAATGGAGTTACAGATGTAAAAGTTGTAAACTATATTTATGGTATAGGCGGTAGAGATGTTAGAAATACTGATATAGAAAAAGTTTATAGTGATTTACAAGAAATTGTAAAATTAGGAAAAGTGGAAAATCCATATCGCTATTTAGGTTTAAAAGGAGGTAGAGCATAATGGCATACAATTTGAAAGAAGCAATAAAAAAACCAAATAGATTAGCATCAGGACATAGAATGTGTGCTGGCTGTGGTGCACCAGTTGTAGTAAATGCTGTACTTCGTGGATTAAAAGAAGAAGACCACGCCGTAATAGGTGCTGCAACAGGCTGCTTAGAAGTTTCTACCTTTATGTATCCATATACATCATGGAAAGATTCTTTTATACATAGTGCGTTTGAAAATGCGGGTGCGACAGTAGCTGGAGCAGAAGCTGCATATAAAGCTATGAAAAGAAAAGGCAAATTAAAAGAAGACGAACATACAAAATTTATAGCATTTGGTGGAGATGGTGGAACTTATGATATAGGAATTCAATCACTATCAGGTGCAATGGAAAGAGGTCATGATATGGTGTATGTATGTTACGATAATGGAGCATACATGAACACAGGAATACAAAGGTCGTCTGCGACACCACGATTTGCAGATACAACAACATCGCCAGCAGGTAAAGTAATACCAGGCAAGCAACAAAAAAGAAAAGATTTGACAGAAGTAATCGCAAATCATCATATTCCATATGTAGCACAAACAGCTGCAATAGGTAATTTTAGCGACATAACAACAAAAGCAGAAAAAGCAATATATACAGAAGGTGCAGCGTTTATGAATGTCTTAGCACCATGTCCAAGAGGTTGGGGCTATAACACAGAAGATTTAATGATAATAAATAAATTAGCAGTAGAAACATGTTATTGGCCACTATACGAAGTTATAGATGGAAGGTATGTAGTAAACTACAAACCAAAAAACAAATTACCAGTTTCAGAATTTTTAAAACCACAAAAAAGATTTAGTCATTTATTTAAAGAAGGCAACGAATGGATGATTGAAGAACTACAAAAAGAAGTAGACGAAAGATGGGAAAGATTGCTAGAACTAGAAAAAATGACAAATGAAGAAAAATAGAAATTAATATAATTTATTGCCAAGGCATAGTATACAAAATAAGGAGCAAAAATGAAACAATATAACATATTAGATTTATTTGCAGGTGTGGGAGGGTTGAGTTTTGGATTTTCAAAACTTCCTAATTTTAATATTTTAGCAGCTAATGAGATTGAAAAAGATATTTCTGTTGCGTATCAGTTAAATCATCCAAATGTAAAGATGTTAAATTGTGATATTAATAATGTAACAGAAGAAGATTTGAATAAAGCCTTAGATGGACAAAATGTTGATATTGTTGTTGGAGGTCCGCCATGTCAATCATATTCTACGCTTGGAAAAAGAAAAATGGATGAAAGAGCCAACTTATTTATGCAGTATAAAAGAATACTAAAAATTGTACAACCTAAAGCTTTTGTATTTGAAAATGTAGTTGGTATTTTAAGTATGGATCAAGGCAAACTTTTTAAACAAATACAAATTGAATTTGAAGAACTTGGATATAAACTACAATATCAAATTTTGGATGCGGTGGATTTTGGCGTACCACAACATAGAGAAAGGGTAATACTTGTTGGATTTAAGGAAGAGAATAATTTTATTTATCCGACTCCAACTCATGGAAAAAATTTAAAGCCGTATGTTACTTTAAAAGATGCGATTGGAGATTTACCAATTTTGAAAAGTGGAGAAAAGAAAAATACATATGCAAATGGAATTACTAATGAATTTTTGAAGTTTGTAAGAAATTCTGATGGTGAATATGTTGAAGAGCATAGTGCACCTAAAAATGGTGAGCATTTAATAAAAATAATGGAAACATTAAAAGATGGTCAATCTAAAGAAGATTTACCGGAAGATATTAGACCAAAGAGTGGTTATGGTAATACTTATGCAAAATTGTGGTGGAATAAACCTTCCACCACAATAACAAGAAATTTTGCATGCCCTTCTTCTTCTAGGTGTATTCATCCACGAGATTCAAGAGCAATGTCGATTAGAGAAGGTGCAAGGCTGCAAAGTTTTCCTGATGACTATAAGTTTTATGGTTCTGATAGTATGAAACGATTAGAAATTGGAAATGCTGTGCCACCATTATTGTCACTCGCCATTGCAAAACAAATGTTAGAGGCACTACAAAAAAATGAGGATGCAGAGTAGAGCTGTATCCTCAAAAAATATTTTTCAAAAATTATACTTTCTTTTTTAGCATTGCACATAGCTTACTATAGTCGTGATGGAATTGCATTTTACTTTGGTGCCATTGAACAAACCCGAAAGGAAGCTGAATTGTGGTTCCTCCATTTGAAGAACCATAATAAGTTTCGGCTTTTGCAATTTTTTTGGCGGCGGAACAAATATCTTCTATATGGAAGAGAGTATCTGTATTATTTTCGTTCAAAAGATTTATATACCACACATAGTCAGACCATTCGTTATTATTGCAAACAGCACCCATTGAAAATGAAAGCTTGGTGAGTTCATAAGCATTGTCAGCAAACCAATCTAATAATGCTTTGTAAAGATGTTTATCATATGCTTTTAGTGTTGTAGCGTTTAAACTTTTATGTCTTATTTGTAAATCAAAATTTTTACGATTGCTTCCATCTCCAAATTCTTCAATAATTTTAATAGCATCATCAGCAGCTGCCCAAAACAGATTAATTGCTTTGCACACATCATTAGGAATTTTGGTGTCAAATTGTTTTTCAAATGTATCAATAAATAGTCCTGCTCTTACAAAATATACTTGACCTTTAAGACTTTTTTTAATAGAAATATTGATTTTTTCATTTGTGTCTAGAAATACTTTTAAATCAGTTTTTGATTTTGTTGTTCCTCCGTTTACGCTTGGTACATTAGTTTCATGCAAACCACCAATTGTTGTGTGTAATATATTTGCAGGAAATTTTTCTGTTCTCTTTAATAAAGAAGTTGCAAATTCTTTGTCAGTATCCAAGCGTATTTTTACTAAGTCTTCATTTTTGTGTCCAGTTAATTTGGCGTATTGCCAACCAGTAGCTCTATCTCTGTGTTCCATACTTATTCCTCCATAAATAATTTATATGTTTCTATTTCAAGTGCATCTGCAATTCGTTGAATATTTTCTAAAGAAATACTTCTACGATAGCACTCGATTGCACTAATATAGGTCCTATGCATGCCACATTTTGCTGCGAAAGCTTCTTGTGAGATTCCTAGGTTAGTGCGATATTTTTTTAAATTGTTTCCGAAAATCCTAATGATGTCCATGATATCCCTCCTATTTATAATAAGCATAATTAAAATTGATACTAAAAGTCTACATACAATAAGTATCAAATTAATAATAAAATTGAAGATATTTTTTAAAATTGGTATATATAATATAAAGTCCTAATTCAATTTTGAAATGAATTAGGACTTTAATACTAATATTCATAAAAAATTATTTCTTTATAAATCCATTAAACACATGTTTTGTTTCGTTTACCATTAAAAATG
>CAZRQF010000049.1:0-7164 GCA_964602275.1 uncultured Eubacteriales bacterium | reverse complement strand
GATAGTATACAAGTATTAGAAGGTTTAGAAGCTGTTAGAAAAAGACCAGGTATGTATATTGGTACAGTATCTGTAAGAGGTTTACATCATTTGATATATGAAATTGTAGATAATAGTGTCGATGAAGCTCTTGCAGGGTATTGTAATGAAATTAATGTTACATTACATAAAGATAGTTCTGTTACAGTTCAAGATAATGGTCGTGGTATTCCAATAGGAATTCATCACAAAATGGGTATTCCAACCGTTGAGGTTGTTTATACTATTTTACACGCAGGTGGAAAATTTGGCGGTGGCGGATACAAAGTATCTGGTGGTCTTCATGGTGTTGGTGCATCAGTAGTTAACGCTTTATCAAATTGGCTTGAAGTAGAAGTTTCAAACGGCGAAGGCATATATAAGCAAAGATATGAAAGAGGAAAGACTAAGACAAAACTTGAAAGAATTGGTAATACTAAAAAAACAGGAACAAAAGTAACATTTTTACCTGATGATTCTATATTTGAAACATTAGATTATGAGTTAGATACATTAATACAAAGACTTCGTGAAATGGCGTTTTTGAATAAAGGCTTAAAAATAACAATAAAAGATGAAAGACCAGAAGAAGAAGTACTACACGAATTTCATTATGAAGGTGGTTTAATTTCATTTGTTGAATTTTTAAATAAATCAAAAGAAGTATTAAACAAAAAGCCTATTTATATAGAAGGTGGAGATGAAGTGCCTGTTGAGATAGCGATACAGTATACATCATCATATTCTGAAAATACATGTAGTTTTGTTAATAACATTCCAACTCATGAAGGTGGAACTCATTTAGAAGGATTTAAGCGTTCTCTTACAAAATGTTTTAATGATTATGCTAGAAAATATAATATTTTGAAAGAGAAAGATGCTAACCTTATGGGTGAAGACATAAGAGAGGGTATGACAGCTGTTATAAGTGTAAAGGTAAGTGAACCACAATTTGAAGGACAAACTAAAACAAAACTTGGAAATAGTAATGTAACAGGTATTGTTTCTTCTATAATGAATGAAAAGTTAGCAGCATATTTAGAAGAAAATCCAACTGTTGCAAAGACGATATTAGAAAAATGTATAAGTGCTTCAAGAGCTAGAGAAGCAGCGAGAAAAGCTAGAGATTTAGCAAGAAGAAAAACAGCACTAGAAAGTAATTCACTTCCAGGAAAGCTTGCAGATTGTAGTGAAAAAGATCCTGAGCTTTGCGAATTATACCTTGTCGAGGGTGACTCAGCAGGTGGTAGTGCAAAGCAAGGAAGAGATAGAAAATTCCAAGCTATTCTTTCAATGTGGGGCAAAATGCTAAATGTAGAAAAAACAAGAATTGATAAAATTTACAATAACGATAAATTATCGCCAGTAATTATGGCAATTGGAGCAGGTATTGGTTCTGATTTTGATATAAATAAAGTTAGATATGGAAAAATAATAATGATGGCCGATGCCGATGTTGACGGGGCACATATTAGAACATTACTTTTAACATTCTTCTTTAGATATATGCGACCTTTAATAGAAGCAGGAAGAGTGTATGCAGCTCAACCACCTCTTTACAAAATAACTAAAAAAGGCTTAAAACAAGATATATATTGTTATTCTGACGAAGAGTTATCAGCAAAATTAGAGGAGATTGGAAAAGAGGGAACAACGATACAAAGATATAAAGGTCTAGGAGAGATGAACCCAGATCAATTATGGGAAACAACAATGAACCCTGAAAATAGAACATTGGTAAAAATCGAACTAGAAGATGCTGCAAGAGCTGACGAAATATTTACAATATTAATGGGGGATGAAGTTGAACCTAGAAGACAATTCATTCAAGCAAATGCTCAATATGTAACAAACTTAGATATTTAAAAAAGCAAGGGGTATGCAAATATTGCATACCTTTTCTTATAATATTATAAGAAAATCTTGTATAAGATATAAAATATGTGGTAGTATTTTTATATATGACGAAAGAAAAGGAGAGTAAAAATGGTAGAAATAGAAAAAAATATTTTTAGAAGTTATGATATAAGAGGAGTTTATCCAACAGAGTTAAATGAAAACGCTGCAAGGCTTATCGGAATGGGCTTTGCTAGCATGATGAAAAGAGCTGGCGAAACTTCTATTATAGTTGGTAGAGATGTTAGGTTATCTTCAGATGCTTTATACGAAGCTTTAACAGAAGGTATTGTTTCTACTGGTGTAAATGTTGTAAATTTAGGTGTTTGCATGACTCCAATGACTTATTTTGCAAGAGAAATTTTAAATATAAAACCATCTATAATGATTACTGCAAGTCATAATCCAAAAGAATATAATGGATTTAAAATTTGTGCTCTTGGTAGAGATGTTATGTTCGGAGATGATATTCAAAAATTATTGGCATTTATAGAAGCAGGAGATTTTGAGAAGTCAAGCGAGAAAGGCATAATTGAAAATAAAGATTTAACAGATACTTATATAAATTATATTGCAGATAGAGTAAGTTTGGGCGATAGAAAGTTAAAAGTTGCAGTAGATACTGGAAATGGTACTGCTGGAATATTTATTGAAAAGTTTTTAGCTAAACTTGGAATAGAAGATGCTTTATACGAATGTTTAAAGCCTGATGGCAATTTCCCAATACATCATCCAGACCCATCGCAAGAGAAATATATGTTAGAATTTGAAAAATTTATTAGAGAAAATAAATGTGATATTGGTATTTCATTTGATGGTGATGCAGATAGAATAATATGTTTTGACGAAAATGGAAAAATCTTATTTGGCGATGAATTTATGATTGTTATTTGGAGAGATTTAATGCCAAAACATCCAGGTGCAGAGGGAATTTTAGATGTAAAATGTACACAAAGCTTATATGATGAAATAAAAAAGCTAGGCGGTGTTCCTAGATTTGTAAAAGTAGGTAGTCCAAACATAAAAGATGAAATCAGAAAAAACAATTTAATATTTGCAGGAGAATATGCAGGTCATATTTATTTCAACGATGAATATTTTGGATTTGATGATTCTTTTTATTCAGCTGCGAGAATTTTGAAAATCTTATCAAATTCAGACAAAAAGTTTTCAGAATATTTAGATGGTGTAAATAAATATGTAGGAACACCAGAACATATCGTAAGAGTAACAGACGAAACAAAATTTGACATAGTTGAAAAAACAAAAAAATATTTTGTAGATGCAGGCTATGAAGTAATTGATGTAGATGGTGCAAGAGTTATATTTGAAAACGGTTGGGGACTTATCAGAGCATCAAACACAGGACCAAACTTAACAATAAAAGCAGAGGGCGATACAAAAGAACATGTAGAAGAAATTATGAAAAAAATAGAAGAGGTAGTGGGGTAAAAAAATAGGTATGCATTTTAGCATACCTATTTTTTAAAATACATTTTTTATTTCATATGTTAATTTGTTTCCCTTGACTGTTATTAGAAAATAAAATATATTTAATATAAATAAGGAGATATGAGTTATGGAAGAAATGATTGATTTGTTTGATGATTGTAAAAAAAATACGGGAATAGTTATTCCTAGATCAAAAGAAAAAGAATTGCCAGAGGGAAAGCATATATTAGTATCTGCACTTATAGTTATGAATTCAAAAAAAGAAATTATGTTGCAATTAACATCGAAAGAACGAGGTAATGTATATTCTTTGCCGAGTGGTCATGTATTGCATGGAGAAACTAGTGATAATACCATAATAAGAGAAATGTATGAAGAACAAGGTATAAGAATTGACAAAAAAGATATATGTTTAGTAGAAGAAAGGCTTGCAAATAAAATTGCGTTTTTTGATATTTATTATATTAATAAGGATTTTGAAAGAAATAGTATGAAGTTGCAAGAAAATGAAGTAGAAGATGTAGTGTGGTTGAAATTTGACAAAATAAAGTTATTATATGACGAAGGTAAACTCAGAAAAAGTTCATATGAATCTATAAATAATTTTTTAAATAATTATTTTATAGGTTAATAAGACTTATCAGAGCATCAAACACAGGACCAAACTTAACAATAAAAGCAGAGGGCGATACAAAAGAACATGTAGAAGAAATTATGAAAAAAATAGAAGAGGTAGTGGGGTAAAAAAATAGGTATGCATTTTAGCATACCTATTTTTTAAAATACATTTTTTATTTCATATGTTAATTTGTTTGAATTTACTGTTATTAAGAAATAATTTGTGTTTGTTAAAATATCGTTTGGTGTAGAAGTTTTGGTATTTATTCCTAAATATTTTATTCCTCTTTCCATAGAGTAGTCGGTATAAGTGCCTTTATGTAGTACCCAAATATTTTTTGATGTTTCTCTTTTAAGCTCACATAGTACATCTATAAATAATTTTGCTTCGGCACTATCTGAAAAGTTATCTAGTGATGTATTCATTACTATAAATATATTTTCGCTTTCAGAATCTTTTATATCATTTTGTAGATTTGTCCATTGTGTACTATCTGTATTTCTAATTCCGTTGTTTAATGCATTAACTGCAATGAATGTAGAATTTTTATAAGTGGTTAAATTATACTTTTCACAAGTTATGACATTTGAAGTGATATTTTTTAACATTTCGTTATCATTTTGTGAAGTAAATATTGCAACATTTGCATTTTTGTTGATTGAATTAACAATTTTTTTATTTCTTAAATTTTCAATCATTAAGCTAGCATCTGTAATTTCATCGAAAACACTTATTGTAAAAGAATCTTCATTTTCTAATTCGGCTGATTGATTTAATTCGTCACTACCCTTTATATCGTGAGGTACTGATTGTATATAAGTTGTGTTTTCTTCTGATTTTATATTTATCAATGCAAATGATTTTATTTCATTTATTGAAGCAGAAACAATATAACTTCCAGGTGTTGTGGCTGTGAATATTCCATTTTCAAATTTTGCATCATTTGGAATTTCTTCACTTTGCTCACCTAAAAAATATTCTTCAATTTTCCAAGTGATATTTGCGTTATCTACATTTGCATAGTAGCCGTTTTTATTTTTTACATTAGCATAAAAAGATGTACTTTTTCCAGCATCAATAGTAGTTTCTTTAGGTGAAATAGATATTTCATTTGGATTACTTAAAATATTTATTTCGATTGTTGCCTTAACTTTTTTATATGTTGCAGTAAGATTTGTTGTGCCAACTGTATCACCTGTTATTATGCCGTCTTTAACTTCTACTGGCACACCATTGTAAGACCATTTTATATCATCTTGGTCAATTTCAATTGGCGAATAATATTTGTTATAACCTTTTACTGTAATTTTTCTTTCCATACCACTGAAAATGTTTGTGTCATCTATTTCTATGATTAGACGATAAGGTTTACTTGAACTTGGAGCATTATTTGTAACACCGATACCGTTAATAATCGCTCTTAGAGAATCACCACTTGGAGAGTTTATAGTACTTAAAAAACTATCTCCTAAATTTTGTGCAACCATAGTAGTAGAGCCACCACCGTCTAAGTTAATAGCGTTATATACATCTATCTCTAGCAAAAATTCTGCAAGTTCTTGTTGGGTCATACCAATGCTTGAAGTTTGTCTACCGTCAACAGTTATTAGATATAAAGTTTCGCCATCTTTTGAAGTGCCAATTGCAGTTCTTGGGTGAGTGCCAGTAATGTTTGAAGAAAATGTTTCTGGTATTTCGCCATCTTTTATTAAAAGAGCACCACCTGAGATTGCAAATTTTATATTTTTGATATTAAATGATGTTTCAACATTTAAATCGACACGAGTTCCAACCTTGAAATTTTGAGTTAAAAACTCTGCACCTTCACCGGTTGCTGAAATTACATATCCGTTTTTAGGAATTTGTACAGCTTCTTGGTTTGTTCTAACTTCGGTTACTTTATTATTTGCTACAACAACTTCTGTCATTTCAAGATTTTCTTTTGAACCTATTGAATATTCTCCAAATGCCTTTGTGTATATTGCAGGTACATTATAGCTATCTGGATATTTATTTATCTCAGACACTTCTATACTTTCTTTTGTCTTTTTTGAAGTTAGTGTTATAGTGTTTGAAATAAATTCATAAAAAGGATTCGATTTATTATCTAGTAAAAAAGTTGCAAAGGAATCGGAAGTTAAATTTCCACTATAACTAGAACTTATTAGTTCATTATCATTTATTGCAATTCCCATTGAATGGCCTTTGCCTGAATTTGCAGCGAAAAAGTCACCATTTATGGCTGCGATGCAATTATTATTTGTTGCCATAGTTTTTAAATTTTGAGTTTTACCAACTCCGTCAGAAGAGGTAAGTAAAGTTATATCGGTATATCTATCTTTTAAATCAATTTCTAATACATTAATATTAAGCCAACCTTTTTCAGTAAATCTTTTATAATTTTTCAAAGTTGTGCCAGTTGAAATTTGTGTCTCTTCTAAAGTTTCATAAAGTGTGGTAGCACTTATAGGAATTGAAATAATCATAATTGCAAACAATAATAAAACTAATAATTTTTTCTTCATATTTACCTCCTAAATTTTTCGTTTTTATCCCAGCCAGGAATATTAGATCTTTCAATTGCTCCAAATATACATGCTTTTAATCTAGGAATATCATTTGTAAGTGTACGAATTAGTGTTTTTATATATTCTCTTTTACTATATCCATCGTGTGGACATTTCTTTTTCATGATAGGCAAAGGATTTTTATTTGCAAATCCTTTTATTTGTTTTTCTGTAACATATATCATTGGCCTAATGGTTACAATATTTTTTCTCGATAAATAAGTAGTCGGAGCAAATGTATGTATGTTTCCTTCATAAAATAAACTTAAGAAAAAAGTTTCAATAACATCATCTTGGTGATGCCCCAAAGCTACCTTGTTACAGCCATGTGCTTCTGCAACTCCATTTAAAGCACCTCTTCTTAAATTTGCACAAAGTGAACAAGGATTTTTTTCTTTTCGTATATCAAAAACTACTTCTTTGATATTTGTTCTTTCAATTACATACTCAATATTAAGACTCTTACAAAGCTCTTCAAGTTCCGTTGTATCAAAAATATCTCCACCCGGATCAATTGTAAGAGCCATGATATCAAATTTTTTAGGATACCATATTCTTAAATTATTTAAAGCAAGTAAAAGTGTGATACTGTCTTTTCCACCAGAAAGACCA
>CAZRQF010000048.1:0-7322 GCA_964602275.1 uncultured Eubacteriales bacterium | reverse complement strand
ATTACGAAGGAAAACAAATAAATCCAGATTATGAATTTGGCGGAGTTGTTGTTTCTACTGATATGGATGGTGTAACAACGGTAGAAATTAGAAATAAGTTAAGCGTAGGCGATACTCTAGAAATAATGATACCAGAGAAATTAGAGCCAGTAACATTTGTTATAGATAAGCTTTATGATGTTGAAACTAATGAAGAAATAGATGCAGTAAATCCAGGTGTTAAAGAGCAAAAAGTAAAAATAAAGTTACCAGTAGATGTTTCAAAAGGTTATATAATAAGAAGAGTAAAATAAATAATTAGGCGAAATGCCTGGGGTGTTAGATAAAGCAAAGCTAGGCGTGAATTGTAAAATTGGTACTTGTCAAATGTTTAATTGTGTGGTATCATATAATCTGCTTGATTTAAGATATAAATATATTATATAGATATAAAGCTAAAGAGAGGTGAATGTGATGAAAGAAGGAATACATCCAGAATACAAAAAAGCTACAATTAAATGTGGTTGTGGTAATGTTATTGAAGTTGGTTCAACAAAGGAGAGTATGACAGTTGAAACTTGTTCAAAATGTCATCCTTTCTATACAGGAAATCAAAAATTCCAAGCTAAAGGTAGTAGAGTTGATCAATTTAAGAAAAAATATGGTATTAAAGACTAATTTTTTAAAAAGAAAGCAGGTTGCAAAACCTGCTTTTTTGCGATTATTATGATATAATGTCTTGGGAGGTTGATGCGATTGTGAGTGAAAAGAAGATGACATCTATTGGTGGACAGGCTATTATTGAGGGCGTTATGATGAAGGGTCCTGAAAAAATTGCTTATGCGGTTAGAAAGCCTGATGGAGAGATTGCTCTAGAAGAAAAAGAATTAAAAAAGAAAAGTGTATTTTTTAAAATTCCAATAATTAGAGGTGTCTTTGCTTTTGTTGATTCTATGGTTACAGGTGTAGATGCTCTTATGTTTTCTGCTAAGTTTTATGACGATGATGGTAATCCTAAAAGTGAAGAAAATGATAAAAAGACAGATAACGAATTGTCGCCTTTTATGATGTATGGTACAGTTTTTTTATCTGTGTTAATTACAATTCTTCTATTTATTGTTTTACCAAATTTTATTGCTGGACTAGCTGTTAGCAAAGAGTCGAGCATTGTGCTTTATAATACAATAGAAAGTGTTGTAAAAATTGCTATTTTTATTGGTTATTTAGCTTTGGTTTCTCAAATGAAAGATATACAGAGGGTTTTTGAATATCATGGTGCGGAGCATAAAAGTATTTTTTGCTATGAAAATGGTGAAGAATTAACAGTCGAAAATGTCAAAAAGTATAAAAGATTTCATCCTAGATGTGGAACGAGTTTTTTACTATTTGTAATGGTTGTTAGTATAGTTATTTTCTCTGTTATGGGAAGATTTGAAAGTGCCATTTTAAATATTTTAGTTAGAGTTTTATTGATGCCAGTTATTGCAGGGGTATCGTATGAAATAATTAGATTTGCAGGAAAAAATGTTGATAATAAGTGGGTATCGTGGCTTAGTAAGCCTGGTCTTTGGCTTCAACGCTTGACTACAAGAGAACCTGACGACAGTCAAATTGAAGTTGCTATTGCTTCACTTAAAGCAGTTATTCCTGCTGATTCAAAATTGGACGAATGGGGAAAGTAACATGCAAAAAATTGAAAATGTTTTACAAATGGGTAAAGAGATATTAAAGCGAAACGATATAGATATTAGAGAAGCCAGACTTTTACTTGCACATGCGTTAAAGGCATCAACAAGTGATTTAATAAAAATTGACTACTGCACAGATGAGCAAGTGGAAGATTTTTTGTCAATGCTTGAAAAAAGAGTTAATAATATTCCCTTTGCATATATTGTTGGGCATAAAGAGTTTATGAAGCTTGATTTTATAGTAAATGAAAATGTGTTAATTCCTAGGGCGGATACGGAAATATTGGTTGAAGAGGCTATAAAATGTAATAAAAGAAAAATTTTAGATGTATGTACTGGAAGCGGATGCATTGCTATTTCACTTGCGTATTATTTGGAAAATGCGAGTGTAACTGCTAGTGATATTAGTTTTGAAGCGTTAAAAGTCGCCAGAAAAAATGCTATGATAAATGAAGTAGATGTTGAATTTGTTGAGTCTGATTTGTTTTCTGATATAAATGAAAAGTATGATATGATTGTTTCAAACCCACCTTATATAAGGAGCGAGGCTATTAAAACATTACAATATGAAGTACAAAAAGAGCCAATATTGGCTCTAGACAGCGGAAAAACAGGATTAGAATTTTATGAGAAGATAGTACCAGAGGCAAGAAAATATCTAGAAAATGATGGCGTTTTACTATTAGAAATCGGATATGACCAAGGCGAATGTGTAAAGAAAATGCTAGAAGATAATAATTATTACAAAGTGAAAATTATTAAGGATTTAGATCAAAATGATAGAGTTGTAATAGGTCAAATATAAGTAGATAAGGGGAGAGTAATATGTCTTTTTCTTCTGATTTAAAAGAAGAATTAAGTAGAGTTGTAACTCATGAAAAGTGTTGTATGATGGCTGAACTTACAGGCTTTTTGATAACTAATTGTAATATAGTTAAAGAAAAGGGAGAGTTTACGCTTAGAATGTCTACGGAAAATTCAACTGCGATAAAGCGTGTATATACATATTTTAAAAAAATATATGGTGTAACACCAATTAGCAATGTTGAAAAGGAGAAGACATTTAAAGAAAATCTTTATCAATTAAGAATTGTTGATAAAGATGCACTTGAAGAAATTTTTAAGAATAGTTATATAAATATAGATGTAAAGCTTCAAATTATTATTGATAAAAAGGATGAAATAAAGGAAAGAGAATGTTGCACTCGTTCGTTCCTTAGAGGTGTTTTTATTGGTGCAGGCTCTATGACAAACCCTACTAGTAGATACCATTTAGAAATTGTTGCAAATAGCATTGAAAATGCTACTTTTATTAGTGAGCTTATTACAGATGCCGGAATTAATGCAAAGACTATAAAGAGAAAAAGAGATTTTGTGATATATATAAAAGGTGCAGAAGATATTTCAAACTTTTTAGCTTTGATTGGCTCTAATAAAGGAATGCTTGCGTTTGAAGAAACAAGAGTGTTAAAAGATATGCGAAATAGAGTGAATAGACTTAATAATTTTGAAAATGCAAATTTTGATAAGACCGTTGATGCTGGGCTTAGTCAAATTGCTGATATTGAAGTTATAAAACATCACAGAAAATTTGAAAAACTACCAGATGGCTTAAAACAATTAGCTAAATTAAGGTTTGCGTACAGAGAAGCAACTTTAGAGGAACTTGGTAATATGTTAGAGCCAAAGCTTAGCCGTGCAGGAGTAAGCCATAGGTTTAAGAAGATAAGAGCAATTGCGGACGAATTGAGGAAAAAAGAATGAAATCGTTATACATACATATACCGTTTTGTAAACAAAAGTGTTATTATTGTGATTTTAATTCATATAGTAATAAGGAAAATTTGATAGAAGAATATGTAATAGCTTTGAAGAAAGAAATTCAAAGTTATTCTTTTAATGCGTACAAAACAATATATTTTGGCGGGGGTACCCCCTCATATATTGATGAAAAATATATTATAGATATTTTAAGCTCTGTAAATCATAAAGAGACAGAAGAAATTACGATAGAAGTAAACCCAGGAACTGTTAGCAAGGAAAAGTTAAAGGCATATATTGAAAACGGGATAAATAGGCTTAGCATTGGTTTACAAGCTACACAAAATGATATTTTAAAAAATATTGGTAGAATTCATACTTTGGAAGAATTTGAAAAGACATATAAAGATGCAAGAGATGCAGGTTTTAAAAATATAAGTGTTGATTTAATGTTTGGGTTGCCAAATCAGACTTTAGATAATGTAAAGGAAAGTTTAGAATATTTAATAAAATTAAATCCAGAGCATATTTCGTGTTATTCTTTAATTTTACATAACGATATTTTCAAGAATTTACCAAGTGATGAAGAGGAAAGAAAAATGTATCATGAGATTGTGAAGACCTTAAAAGAAGCGGGGTACATTCATTATGAAATATCTAACTTTGCAAAACCTACTTTTGAATCTAAACATAATTTGGTATATTGGAATCAAGGCGAATATGTGGGCGTTGGTGCAGGTGCAAGTTCATATATTGATAAGAAGCGTTATTCAAATGTAAATAGCATTTCAAAATATATAAACGATTTTCGAAATCGTACAATAGAAGAAATACAAGATAAAGAAGCACAAGAACGAGAATATATAATATTAAAAACAAGACTTATAGATGGACTTAAAATAGAAGAAATAAATAAAAAATTTGAAATAGATATATGTAAAAAATATAAAACACAGCTAGATAAAATGATTAAATATGGCTTGCTTGAAAAAACAAGTGATAGTAGAATTAAGCTAACTTCAAGAGGGTTAGATTTAGCAAATGTAGTTTGGGAAGAATTTGTGTAATTTTTTTAAATAATATATCCTAAAAATCCTTCAAAAATACTTGGAGGATTTTTAATTATATGATAAGATTTACTATGAAATTTTTAAAGAAAATATATGGGGGCAGTTGTTGTGGAAGAAACTTTAAATTGGAGTGAAGTTATTGACTTTTTTTCTAAGAAATATATTTTAACTCGTGCAGCTCTTGCAAACAGTGAAGCTAAGATAAATGCAAACGGCGAGATTGAAGTAAATTTAAAGACGAAAAGTAAATTTATGTTGCTTCAAAAAAATATGGATAAGAACATAGAAGAATATATAGCAAATACATCTGGAAAAAGATATAAAATAAATTTTATAGAACCAAGCGTAGTAGAGCAAGTTACACCAAAAGAAGAAACGATTGTAAAGCAACTACTTGAAGAAAATGAGAAAAGAGCAAAAGAAATAAAGGAAACACCTAAGAGCGTAGAAAATTCTAGTAAAAGTGAAAATGATAATTCTGCACCTAGTTATGCACCACCACCACAGAATAATTTTCAAGACAGACCACAGCCAAGAAGAAAGAAAACTAATGCAAATGTACTTGATGCAGAAAAACTTATTTACAAAGGTTGGAGAGATACGCCAAATCCAAAGGATATTAAGATTATTGATTTAATGCCAGATTGTGCAGGGGTAATAATAAAAGGTAAAACAGCAAATTACGACAGTAGAGAAACTAAAAATGGTGGTTTTTTAATATCTTTTGATTTATATGATGGAACAAGCTCGATTAATGTAAAAGCATTTCTTAAAGCTAACGAGTTTGGTGAGGTTAATCCGAAAATGAAATCAGTTTCAGCTGTTAGAATTGTTGGAACATATGAATATAATACATTTTCAAAAGAATTTGGTGTCATTGCTGATGTTATTGAAGAATCTGAATATATTGAGAAGAAGAGAGAAGACAACGCAGAGGAAAAAAGAGTAGAATTGCATATGCATACACAAATGAGTCAGATGGACGGTATGACTTCTGCAACAGATTTAGTAAAAAGAGCTATAAAATGGGGACATAAAGCGGTTGCAATTACTGACCATGGAGTAGTGCAAGCGTTTCCAGAAGCAAAAAAAGCGGCAAAAGATTCAGATATTAAAGTGCTTTATGGTGTTGAGGCATATTTAGTGCCGGACGGTGTTATATCAATAAAAGATTCCAAAAATCAAAATCTTCAAGATGCTACATATTGTGTACTCGATATTGAAACAACAGGATTATCAAAGCTAACTGAAAAAATTACCGAGTTTGGAATTATGAAAATGAAAAACGGCGAAGTTATAGATACATTTGAATGTTTTGTAAACCCTGAAAAACCAATTCCAGAAAGAGTAGTAGAAGTTACTAACATAACAGATGACATGGTAAAAGATGCCGAAACGATAGATAAAGTAATGCCGAAGGTTCTTGAATTTATTGGCGACGATGTAATCGTTGCACATAATGCAGAATTTGATATAGGATTTATAAAATATAATGCAGAGCAACTTGGATTAAAGTTAGATAATACATATATAGATACTTTGGCACTTGCAAAAGAATTAT
Organism: uncultured Eubacteriales bacterium; assembly: GCA_964602275.1. GTDB lineage: Bacteria > Bacillota > Clostridia > TANB77 > UBA1234 > RGIG6291. The sequence goes on along the minus strand of CAZRQF010000048.1, from coordinate 1,263 downwards.
TTCCAGATTTTAAAAAGTATAAATTGGGAATAATAGCTGAGAAATTAAAGATTAAAGTGGAGGTTGCACATAGAGCTTTAGCAGATGTTGAAACACTAGTAGAAGTTTTTAAAGTGATGCTTAGCATGCTAGATGAAAAAGGAATAAAAACAATGTCTGAAGTTGATAGTAAATTAGCTGAAGATGTTAATTTTAGAACACTACCAACTTATCATGCAGTCGTAATTGCAACTAACAAAATAGGTCTTAAAAATTTATACAAATTAATTTCATATTCGCACTTGGATTATTTTTATAAAAAACCTAAAATGCTAAAAAGCTTGTATAAAAAGCATTCTGAGGGTTTAATAATAGGAAGTGCGTGCGAACAAGGCGAACTATATAGAGCAATTGTAGATGGCAAATCTGATGAAGAACTTGAAGACATTGCAAGTTTTTATGATTATTTAGAAATTCAACCGCTAGGTAATAACATGTTTATGGTTAGAGAGGGAATTGTACCTGGAGTTGAAACATTGCAAGAATATAATAAGAAAATAGTTGAATTAGGCGAAAGACTAAATAAACTAGTTGTAGCAACTTGTGATGTGCATTTTATGGAGCCTGAAGATGAATTATATAGAAGGATACTTCAAGCAGGACAAGGGTATGATGATGCTGATAATCAAGCACCACTATATTTTAGAACAACCGAAGAAATGTTAAAGGAATTTCAATACTTGGGAAGTGAAAAAGCATACGAAGTGGTTGTAACAAATACGAATAAAATTGCTGACATGTGTGAAAAGATAAATCCAATAGCCGACTATAAAGCTACACCGCATATTGAGGGCTGCGAGCAGATGATAAGAGATATAACAATGAAAAGAGCAGTTGAGTTATATGGTGATCCACTTCCAGAAATAGTGCAAGCTAGAATCGATAAAGAGTTGGACTCAATTATAAAAAATGGTTTCTCCGTAATGTATATTATTGCTCAAAAACTAGTTAAAAAGTCTAATGAAGATGGTTACTTGGTTGGTTCAAGAGGTTCGGTTGGTTCATCTTTTGTTGCAAATATGACGGGAATAACAGAAGTTAACTCGTTGCAACCACATTATAGGTGTCCTAATTGCAAATATTCAGATTTTACAGATTATGGTGTAAAAAATGGATTTGACTTGCCAGACAAGGATTGTCCAAAATGTGGCACAAAACTTGAAAAAGACGGAATGGATATACCATTTGAAACTTTCTTAGGTTTTGATGGGGATAAAGAACCCG
>CAZRQF010000047.1:0-7546 GCA_964602275.1 uncultured Eubacteriales bacterium | reverse complement strand
AACATTTCTATATGTTGTGTGGTTTCTTTCGTTAGTTATTGCTTCATATGCAAAAAACGAAATATCGCCTCGCCTTAGTATATATGGCTTATCAGTTTTTGGCAATATGCTTTTTCCTTTATACCATGCAGAATTTTCTGAATTTTGAGCTGAGGTTGCTAGCATTGCATCGCCATTATGATTTTCTTCATTAGATGCATATGTTAAAGCTTCTCCGTCATACTTATATATGTCGAATTTTTCGTCATATCCAAATTTGTTTGCTGACTCTAATGCTGCTGCAACAAAATTTGGTTCATTTAAATCTGAAATTCCATAAGAGTTTCCTATTGAGTTTCCAGTAGAAGAATCGCCACCACAAGCAAATGATAAATATGCCATCGCTGCCCATTCTGTGTTTTTCATAAGATGACTTTCTACTAAACCGCTAGATGTTGCATGCATTTCGGTGCATTTCTCTACCGCTTCTCTAAGTGTATCTACATCTTCTTCTGTATGTTTAGCTACCCATATACCAGCATACTCTTCTACTCCATTTGAAAAAGCCGGATGCACTTCATACCCTTCTGGAAGTATTTCTCCATTTACCATGAAGTCAGTATCTTCTTTTAAAAATATTATGCTAATTGCAGAACTTGGTATTGTTTCATAATCTTTATTTAAATAAAAATCTTGTATCTTGTATGCAAATCTTGGTATCCATACATATTGTTTATTGTCTAATTCCATGTTGGCCCACTTTGGAGTGGTAAAAGAATAATCGTACCAATCTTCAGTATATACATTTTGTACTACTTTTGTTCTTATGTCTTCGTCTTCATCAAGATATGTGTCAATTGCTATCATATTTCCTACTACTTGTGGTCTGTTTACTCCTTTTTTTACATCAAATTCTACTTTTGAATTTGAATTATCTAATGTTACGCTATAAACAATAGGGTCTAAAACATACCATTCATCGCTGTTTTTCTTTTTTAGCGTTTTTAGATTATATATTCGCTTTGTACCATCTGTAGCATGAATTTCTTTTGAAACATATACTGGCGTATAATTTTCATCATCTGCATAATCACTTAATCCCATAATAACAAATTCATTATCGGTAATTTGTTTTTCTAATACAGTATCGCCGAAGCCAAGCTCGTCTTCATGTGCTATTATTGCGTTATAAATAACATTTAACCTGTCTTTTGCTTCTTTTTCTCTTGTCTTTTTTACCGAAGCCATACCGCTAAATGCAGTTATAGATGCAATCATGAGTAACACTACTATTGTTATTACAATTGATATTACTGAGATTCCTTTTTTATCTTTTATCATAATAGGCAATCTCCTTTCAAGTTAAAAGTTATATTTTATTTTCGCTTCCTAATACTTCTTTTATTTTGTGTTTTACCATATCTTTTATAGAGTCACGAGCAACAGATAAATATTTTCTTGGGTCAAATTCGCTTGGATTTAACACAAACTGTTCTCTGATAGAAGATGTCATCGCAAGTCTTATATCTGTATCCATATTAATTTTTGCAACGCCCATGCCTGCTGCTTTCTTTAATAATTCTTCTGTAACGCCTCTAGCACCTGGGATATCAGCACCATATTTGTTGCATTTTTCAACAAACTCTGGAATTACACTAGATGCTCCGTGTAAAACAAGTGGATAATTTTCAGGTAGTTTATCCATAATTTCTTGAAGTATATCAAACCTTAATGTAGGTTCGCCTTTAAACTTGTACGCACCATGGCTTGTACCAATAGCAACAGCTAAAGAATCACAGCCCGTTCTTTCAACAAATTCTGCTGCTTGATTTGGGTTAGTATACGAACTATCCGCTTCACTAACATTTACATCATCTTCAACACCTGCAAGTTTTCCAAGCTCCGCTTCTACTACAACACCTCTTGGATGTGCATACTCTACAACCTGTTTTGTAAGTGCAATGTTCTCTTCAAAACTATATTTAGAACCATCTATCATAACTGATGTAAAACCGCCATCAATACATTTCTTACATATATCAAAATCAGCACCATGGTCTAGATGTACTACAATTGGCAAGTCTGTATCTTCAACAGCTGCTTGTATAAGGTGCATTAAATAGTTGTGTTTTGCATATTTTCTAGCACCAGCTGAAACTTGCAATATTATAGGTGAGTTTAACTCTTTTGCACCTTCTGTTATTCCTTGTATAATTTCCATATTATTTACATTAAAAGCACCAATGGCATATCCGCCTTTTTGAGCTTTTTCAAACATCTCTTTTGATGTTACAATACCCATAATCATATCTCCTTTTTTTAATAATCTTCTATAAATATTATATGTTATCAAAAATAATTGTCAAATATTTTTTAACATCTTGTCATGATATGCAAAACGAGTACGATTTTATTTTCGTACTCGTTTTAACTATTATTAGATTATTTGCATTTTTTGTAGCTTGCACAACATGTTTCACTTTCTGGTGCACCACTTGCAGAGTTTTTGCAAGGACACACTTGAATATCTTTTAACGCACATAAATTTTTATTAATTTCATTGTACATGCAACTTCCAACTGAACATTTTATTTTTTGCATACGAACTCCTCCTTAATGTTTTAGATACAAGTTCGATGTATCTATTTATATTTTGTTCAGTTTATCTTTTTTTAATCTTGGTTTTTACTAGAAATATAGTTATTATATAGTTCTATTGCCGTCTTTGGGCTATCTTCCCCATCTTTATTTTTTATTGGTGCAAATTCTTCTTCTCTTTTTACTTGAAAAATTAATATGTCATCTGCCATCGTAAAAGCATCAAATATAAATGCTTCAAATTTATATGTGTTATAGCTTACATTTTCTAAAGCTTCTTTTGATACTCCCAAATAAATGTTTTTCTTTTTGGCAGCATGAAATGGCAATTTCATATTAGCTATTTTTTCTAGCAATTCTCTTGAAAAAACATTACAACCAAAATGAGATTCAGAAAATACTAAACTTCCATCTGCATTTTTTTTCTCTGCTAGTTCTACATCTATATCGCTATATTCAATAACGGCAGGTCTTCCATTAATCTTGCAAAAAACTCCCACTCTTTCATCAGGCGATCTTTTTGGAACGGACTTACTTGCTAAATTAATTTTATTTTTTTTCATCATTCCAATAAGTATATTATCTACTTGATTTATCAAGATGTTATCAATATTTCCTATGCATAAATATTCTATATTTTTTTCTTTCATTTCCGTTAATATATTATTTCTATATAGTGCTTCGAATATACCGCCGTTTCCATCTGCAGCCTTGCAGATTTCTCCTTTTTCTTTAAGGATTAATTTTCCATTTGTGTCAAGTAGTGGTAATTCTGCTTGTTTAAAAAACTTAACATGCATGGCATCATATCCAAAATAATTATTATTTTCAAAAAAGCTTACCGTTTCGTCATGATTTGCTTCGCTAGTCATTATGTACCAATTAATATACACGCCATATTTTTGATATATATTTTTAAGTTTATCAATTTGAATTTCAAAAATAGATTTTGGAGAATTTATATTTACCATAAAAGTCCCCTTTGGCCCTTCATGTCCAAGCCTTGTGCCTTGACCACCTGCCATAGAACAAATGGCAAGCTCTCCATTTTTAATAGCTTCATTTCCAATGCTTTCATATTCTTTTTCATCATTTGAGCTAATTTTATCTTTTATTACAACATTTTCAACTGGCTCTATATGCTTTTCCTCTAATGTTTTCACATCTATATTTTCATAAAGTGATTTCATAAGTTCAAAATCCACACTAGAAATTTGGTTTAATAATTTTTCTTTTTCGATTTCTGCTAGTTCGTCATAATATGTAAGTAATTGCTCTTGATTATATTTTTTTAACAGCTCCAATACATTTTCAAAACTCATAATTTATCCTCCTAAATTACATTTGAGATGGACACTTAATTCCAAGTAATGCTAAACCTTCTTTAATTACGATGCCAACTGCATCAGTTAATAATAATCTTGCATCTTGAACCGCTTTATCTTCTGTCAATATGTGATGCTCATTATAAAATCTGCTAAAACTTTGTGCTAAATCTATTAAATATCTCGATAGTAAAGATGGTTCATTTTTTTGAACAGCTGAAATTAACACATCGTCAAAACTGCCTATCGCTTTTATCACACTAAGTGCTTCTTTATCCATCAATTTGCTACAATCAATATCTTCATATTTTGGTGTATACCCAGCATTTCTTAGTATGCTTTGCGTTCTAACATATGTATATTGCATATAAGGGCCTGTTTCGCCTGCAAAATTTAAAACTTGCTTCCAATCAAAAATTTCATCTTTAATTCTATTGTTAGCTAAATCATTAAAAATTATTGCTCCAACTCCAACCATTTGTGCAACTTCTTCTTTGTTTTCAAGCATAGGATTTTTTTCTTCAATAATTTTTAAAGACTTTTCAATTGATTCGTTAAAAATTTCTTCTAGCGTAACTGCATTACCTTTTCTTGAACCCATTTTTTGTCCATCTTCGTCTAAGATTAGTCCGAATGGTATATGCTCACAGTTTTTAGCGTATTTTTCATAACCCATTTTTGAAAGTGTTTCAAAGACTTGCTTAAAGTGAAGTGATTGTTCGCTTGCAACCAAGTATAAACATTTATCAAAATTGTAATTATCAATTCTATATAGTAGTGCTGCCAAATCTCTTGTTGCATATATCGTAGTACCTGCAGAAGTTATTATTATGCATGGTGGAATATCTTCATCCATCATAACAACCTTTGCACCTTCACTCTCTACTAAAAGATTTTTTTCTTCTAATTCTTTAACAACTCTGTCCATTTTATCGTTATAAAAAGCTTCGCCATTATATGAATCAAATTCGCAACCGATTAAATCATAAATTTTTTGATAGTCCGCTAAGCTAACTTCTATAATCCATTTCCATAGCTTTACAGTTTCTTCGTCACCATCTTCTAATAACTTTAAAGTTTCAACTGCGTGCTTTTTAAAATCAGGGTCTTCTTTTTCAATTTTATTGTATCTTACATAAATGGCAAGAATTGAATCAATTGGTCTTTCAGAAAAATCATATTCGTCTTTCCACATTTTATATCCTGCAATAGTTCTACAAATTCCCATTCCCCAGTCGCCTAAATGATTTATGCCGACAACATTGTATCCTAAGAATTTATACATTTTGTATAACGCTCCACCAATAACAGTAGAACGCAAATGACCTATATGGAACGGTTTTGCAATGTTTGGTGCAGAATAATCAATAACAATTGTTTTTCCGCTTCCTATATCCATTCTGCCATAATTTTCCCTATTATCACTAACGCTTTTTAGTATGCCTGAAATATATGGTAATTTGTTTACAAATATATTCAAATAGCCACCAACAACATCTATTTTTTCAATGTATTCATTTGATGGAAACTTTTCTTTAATCTCATTTGCAATCATAGGGGGTGCTTTTTTTAGCTCTTTTGCTAACTTAAAGCAAGGAAAAGCATAGTCACCCAAATCTGTGTTTGGCGGTATTTCAATATAACTTTCCAATTCATTTTTATCTAAATTTGTTATCTTAGCTAAGTTTTCAGCAATTATCTCTTTATAATCTAGCATATTCTTCCTCCTTTACAATACTTTGCACATTATATCATATAAACAAAAAAAAGTCTATAAAAGCATTCATGTCACGCTTTTACTGAAAATTCTACCCGAATAAAAATACTACATTTTTTGGAAAAATAGTTGACTATCCATGTATTATGTAATATAATTATTCCACAAAATTACATTTCAAAAGGAGGTCTTTTCATGAGTATGGAAGACTACAAGCTCGAGAAAGCCTTTTCTTCTGTTTCTGTTTCAAGCATTACTGTTGCACGGATGTGTTTAAGTGACTTAATTAAGTGCAGAGAAAATGAAGTGCAGTATAAACTGCTAGCCACAGTCCCCTGTGCCAAACGCCTACTTGAAAATTTTGTAAACAATGTTGTTGGTTACTCCGGAATGAACATTATCTTTCCTACACATTTTGATGAATTATATGAATTTATCCATCAAGACAAAGGCGTTGTCACATTTCTAGACTTTAATGCAAATGTAGTTACCGAAAGGATTACCAAACTGCAGCTTTTACCGTATCCGAGCGATGGGACTACAATTTATAATCCCCACATCGGTCTTACAGCTGAAGGATATTTCCCAAGGCTATCTGCCGTTACTGCAGCTATTACTTTTTACGACAAATGGATTGGTTTAATTACTAAATTCATAGAGCTTTGCAACGAAAATTAATTTATGAAAAATCTTCAAAAAGGACTATAAATAGGTCCAAAGTAGAAAAAGATTCGTGTTATGAAAATGACACGAATCTTTTTTATAAAATCAAAAAATTAAACTTTTTTATCACTATTTCTGCAAATTGAGCCAGTATATATGTAATATATATTGGTTTAAAACGAACTGATGGCTAGCATAAATGCTAGCCATCTTTCATAGCAATTTTACTGAGGCTTTCGCCTCTTTCATAGCAATCTTTGTAATTGCTTTACAACACTATGATACTATATTTTATTTCAAAAGTCAATTATTATGCATTATTTTCCGCAGTCGACTTATTCCCTAATTCCAAAGATATTTTCTCTGCTATAATGTCCATATCTTTACCTTCTAATGTACCTATTGTGCCTGAGAAGTTCACTCTTAGTATACTAATTTTTTTCATTCTTGTAATTCTTGCCCATCTTTGCATTTTGCGAAATCCATTTATATTAAATATTTCAACTATTTCTGTAATTGCTTCTTTTTTATTGTCATATTCTTTCTTCGACAATTCATTATTTGCTAATTTTTCCTCTATCTTCACATATTCTGATGGTTTTTTAGATGATATTGGCACCACAAATAAATCATTATCAAAATTTTTTAAAATAACAGCTGGATGCATTCCACCAAATTCATTTCCAACATTGAAACCAAAGTCTATCCAAACTACATTACCCCTTTTGAATAAAATATATTTCATTAACATTTTTAAATCATTTACTGATATATTTGTATTATTAAATATATATTTTCCGTTATTTTGAGTATAATTTGAATTAATAATATTTTTTATAAGTTTACTTGACTTGTTATATGTATATTGGGTAATAACATATTTGGGTAATGTATCTTCGATTACTTTTTTATAAATATAGCTTTCATCTTTTTCATTTATAACTTTATCTGTTTTTTCCTTTATCCAAGAAAAGTATAGCTTTCCTCGTTTTTGTTCTGCTTCTAATAATAATGTCTTCCTAAATTGCCTAAACTTTTGTAAACATTCTAGATATTCTTTTTTCAAGTCCATCACTTCCTACATTTGCATTATAGAACTTTTGTTCTTATTTGTCAATTGTAAATCTTTTTAAGTCAAAATCTCAAAAATAAACATTTTTCCACTCTTCATCCTCCCCATTCTTTTTTTATTTATGTCTTTTTATAGAGCTTTGCGACGAAAATTAATTTATGAAAAGCTTCAAACTCCCAGTAAATACTGGGA
>CAZRQF010000046.1:0-7701 GCA_964602275.1 uncultured Eubacteriales bacterium | reverse complement strand
GAGGGGAAAATATGCTTGAAAAAATATTTAAATTAAAAGAAAATGGCACTAAAGTTTCAACGGAGTTTATTGCGGGACTTACAACATTTATGGCAATATCGTATATAATCTTTATAAATCCTACAATACTTTCGCAAACGGGAATGGACTATAATGCAGTTTACATGGCGACGATATTAGCATCTATTTTTGGAACGCTATTTGTAGGGTTATTTGCAAATGTGCCGTATGTCTTAAGTGCAGGTCTTGGAATAAATTCGCTATTTACATATACGATATGTATGTCGCTAGGTTTTACATGGCAACAAGGCTTGGCAATGGTATTTATTTGTGGAATAATAAGCGGAATAATAACACTTAGTAGTTTAAGGAAAAAATTAATAGCAGCAATACCAGCATTTTTTCAAGATGCAATAACAGTTGGAATAGGCTTATTTATAGCATATACAGGTTTTAGAAATGCAGGTTTTATACAGTTTACAGTAGGCGAAGTTGCAAATGGAGTAGCTAAGGGAAGTTCAACAATTCCAAGTATAGTAAGTTTTGGCACACCAGAAGTGCTTCTTGCAATAATTGGTTTAATAATAACTAGTATATTGCTTTTAAAAAAGGTAAAAGGTGCGTATTTGATAGGAATAATATCTACAACATTAATAGGAATACCGCTAAAAGTTACAGCGATGCCAGATTTTTCAAACTATACAATCTTACCATCGATAGAGCCAACACTATTTAAACTTGACTTCGCAGGACTATTTACTGCTAAAGCGGGAATAGTAGTAGTGCTAATGACAATATTTACGCTATGCATATCTGATTTGTTTGATTCGGTGGGTACATTTATAGGTACAGGAAAAAAATCGAGAATATTTGAAATAGACGAAAATGGAAAGATGTCAAAAAAATTAGAGAGAGCATTATTTGCAGATTCATTTTCAACGAGTATAGGAGCATTACTTGGAACTAGCAATGTAACATCATATGTGGAAAGTAGTGCTGGAATACAAGCAGGAGGTAGAACGGGGCTTACATCGGTTTTTGCAGCATTATGTTTTGCCATATCACTTTTTGCATATCCATTAGTTGCATGCGTGCCGATGGCGGCAATAGCACCAATATTGATTTTGGTTGGTGTGTCAATGATTGAAAGTGTTGGCAATATAGATTGGAAAGATTTTGCCGTAGCATTGCCAGCGTTTTTTACAATAGTATTGATGCCATTTACATATTCGATAACAACAGGAATACAAATAGGATTTATATTTTATATAATAGCAAATGTAGTGACAGGAAAAGCTAAAAAAGTTTCACCAATAATATATATTTTTTCAATGTTGTTTATAATAGATTTTATATATAAAGCTATTTAACTTTGTTATACTTGTTAGATAGGATATGTGGGGCAAACTTTAATAATAAAAAGAAAGGGCAGGCGTTAGTTAAACGCCTGCTCTGTATTTTGAGAAGTAGAGGATGTTATTATTAGATTTTGGTGGATCTATTGCGGCTTCCTCAACTAGTTTAAAAAGCTTTTTGGATGAAATTCTTTCGTATGGGAAAGCTGCAAGTGTAGAATCTTTTGGAAAACTGTAGTAAAGGTACGCCGAGGTGTAAGTTAAGATTATGCAGTAGTAATTTGCCTCCAAAAGGTCGTTTACTTGTCTACCTGAAAGTTTAAGTTCTGCCAAAGCTTTTCTCAATTTTTCCTTGTCAAAAAAGACCTGATATTTCTTCGACTCGTCTTCGCCAAATTTTTGGGCAATCCGTTTTACATAGAACCGTTCGTTAGAAGTAAAAACCAAAATTGCAGCAAGAAGAGCACAAACGAGCAGCAAAAACAGATTTGAGATGAGAAGAAATGTCATGCGAGGATACCTCCTTTAAAAATTATTCTATATACATAATACACCATTTTATGTAAATTTGCAACAAAATTATGTTAATTATCAAATAATATTTTATATTGTATTAGTTCATATTCTTGTGGAAGCTCTATTTCTTCTAGCTTATTCCAAACATTATTTGTATCAAGAGCACCTAGTGGGTTGATTGCTTTGTAAATTAGCATTGCATTTTTTCTAATTTTATCCCATTTTGTAAGTGGCAAGGTAGCTTCTTCTTTTAATAATAATGATAGATAGTTTATACTTATTAAATCAACTTCTTTTGAAGATGAGTCATAATTTTTCCAAATTAAGAAAGGCGTTGTGTAGCGTTTTTGCATTTCTTCAATTGTTAAATCGTCTAAATCTTGGCTATTCATTATTTTTTCTATTGTTTCATCTTCCATAACTGGTTGATGGTCGCCAAAGAAAAGTATAATGGTTTTCTCGTCCTTATTTCTAAAATAGTTTATAAATTCTTCTAAAGCAATATTACTTTCTTTTATAAGAGTTAGATATTGGTTTAATTTATCGTCATCTAAATCTTCTGCAATAACGGTATGTTGAAAATCGTCTTCGCTATATTCGTATCCACCATGGTTTTGCATAGTGATAGAAAATATGAATTTTGGTTTTTGGTCATTTTCATATAGTTTTATAATTTGATTATAATTTTCTCTATCCGAAACCAATGTTCTAACAAGTTCTAAGTCATTACTTGCATAATGAGTTAGATATAAGTCATCATGAAACACATTTGTATCCAAATTCGACATATCTTCCAAGCTTATAAAGTCGTCAAAGCCAAGCTCACTATATATTTTATTTCTATTCCAGGCAAATTCCCAAAACGGGTGTACGGCATAAGTGTTGAAGCCTAGACTTTTGAAATACCATGGAAGTGATTCTTTTAGCTCGTCTTTTATATATTGCATGTAAGCATATGTGCCATTTGGCAAGTAAGATGTAGAACAACCAGTTAAAAATTCAAATTCGGAGTTGCAAGTGCCACCACCATTTACAGGTACAATTAAGTTACCGTAAGTAGCTTCTTCTTTTAAAGAGTTAAAATATTGCATATAGTCTTCATTAGTTTTTAGCTTTCCAAGGCATGATAAATCTGAAAAAGATTCATTCATGATTACAATAATATTTGGCAAATCAGAACTTACAAGTTCGTCATCTTCATATTGCGAGAATATTTCATCTACTGCATCGGTTGAGTATGTATCAGGTGTATCTAAGGTTAAATTTTCTGAAAATAATATTGAAGAAAAAGCAAAGCCATATAATTTGTGTGCATCTCTTACCGCAAAATATTCACTTGAGCTAAAGTTTGTTATACATGTTGAAACAAATAATATTATTAAACAAGCTACTGAAATATATAAATTATTAAAAGTTTGCGTTTTATCAACTTCACGATTAAGCAATTTGAAAATAAAAACAAACAATAATACTAATCCAAATGTCCCGATTACCATTTGCGAAGAAACGGCAAATGAATATTGACTAGATACTGCACCAGCTGTTGAAAGTGCAAACAAGTCATTTGGCATAATAGGAATTCCACGGACTACATATACATATTCGTTAATTATATAAAGAGCGTAAGAAAATATACACTCAATAAAAGCTGCTAATTTTGTATTTTTTAATAAATACGAGAGCAAAATATGAATAGCAAGCGTAAAAGCATAATTTACAAAAAAGAATGCACAAGTGTATTCTTGCCAAATAAATAATGATAAAAGTAGTGGAAATATGTAAAAATTTATTTTCTTAACTTTTTCATATTTTGTAGTTTCAATTTTTGAAAAGTCAAAAAACAAAATAAAAATAGTACCTGCTAAATATAAAACAAGTAAGAGAATATCCCAAATGTTAGTTACAACCTTGAATGCTAGAGCGAAAACCATAGCACTAGAAAGTAACCCTGCCATAATATATTTTGAGCATTTAAGCATAAAATTCACCTCAAAATAATAATACATGAAAGAAAGAAAAAAGGCAAATTATATTGAAAAATGTGACATTTTAAAATATAATAAGAACAAATATTCTTGCACGGAGAAAAGTATGGAGAGAAAAATTTTGCATGTTGATGTTAATAATGCATTTTTAAGTTGGACGGCGGTAGACTTATTAAATAAAGGTTTTAATGTTGATATTAGGACGATTCCAGCGGTTATTGGTGGCGATGAAGAAAGAAGAACAGGGATTGTACTTGCTAAAAGTATGATTGCAAAAGCTTGCGGAGTTGTTACAGGTGAACCGTTAAATCAGGCAAGACTTAAGTGTAATAATTTACAAGTTTTTAAGCCAGACCACAAATATTATCATGAATGTTCGGACAAACTTTATAAGCTGCTTTTAGAATATACAGACCATATCGAGCGTTTTAGCATTGATGAATGCTTTATGGATATGACAAATTTTTTGATGAACAAAACAATAGAAGATATTGCAAAAGAAATAAATTATAGAGTTAAAACAGAACTTGGTTTTACAGTAAATATTGGAATTGCTGAAAATAAATTGCTTGCTAAAATGGCATCTGACTTTTCAAAGCCGGATAAAATACACACTTTGTATAAAAATGAAATAGAAAGTAAAATGTGGGTTCTTCCCGTAGAAGAACTTTTTATGCTAGGCAGAAAAACAGCACCAAAATTATATAACATGGGAATAAAAACAATAGGGGACTTAGCAAAATCGGATGAAAAAATGCTTGTAAGAAAGTTTGGCAAACAGGGCAAAATGATGTGGGAATATGCAAACGGAATTGACAATTCAGAGGTAAACTATATTGCGGAAAAACCAAAAGGTATTGGAAATTCTGTAACTATGCCAAAAGATATAAGTGACATAAATGAATTAGAAGAGATAGTTTGGTTACTAACTGAAAAAGTTGCTTATCGTTTGCGAATGGAAGAGATGATTGCAACGACAGTAGATGTGCAATTAAAAACAAATACTTTTGAAGTAAGTTCTCATCAGGGTAAGTTAGAATACGCTACATCAAGTACAAAGATGATATACGAAAAAGCAAAAAAACTTTTAAAGGAACTGTACAAAAAAGGAGATAAAATAAGATTAATTGGTGTGCGTGTTGACGGCCTCTTAGATAAAGAAGAAAAGCAGTTATCATTTTTTGAAACGGAAAAAAATGATAAAGGACAAAAGTTAGACGAAACACTAGACATGTTAAAAAACAAATATGGCTACACTAAAATAACAAATGCAACTAGATTAAAATATGAAAAAGACAAATAAAGTAACCCACTTAATATTTTGAAACGGCGTCCATGGGGCGACACTAAATATTAGGTGGGTTAACCATATTGAAAATTTTATTTTGAAGCAGAAAGACCAGCTTTAAAAGCATCTAAAGTTTCTTTTGTTTCGTCAAGCCAGTAAGGTCTTGAAACTTGTAAAGTTTCTGTATAGTCAGGGTCGTAGTCAGCAGCACTAAACCAAACGGCAGCTTTTATATTTGGATAATTTTCTATATTTTTAAACATATCTTCTATCCACTTAGCTTTGTTGCCACCAACAGAACTACTTGCAAACTCTGTTATAATCCAAGGAAAATCTTTAAAAAGTTCTGAATATTTGCTATTAATTTCGTCATAGATTGTTTTAAAAGACTTCCATGTTTCGCCATTTTTCTCTGCGTAGTAAGTGCCTTGGTTATATCCAGTAACGCCAATCATATGTACATATTCGTTACCAGGATAATACGCTAAAAAGTTATTCCATTTTGATGGTGGATAATTGTTATCATTTGGATTAAAAATCCAAATGCAATTTGTAACGCCTTCTTCTTCAAAAATATTATAAATTCTGTGCCAAACTTCTTTATATATTTCAGGGTCACTTAAACAAATGATGCCAGAATAAGAAGTCCAATCACTATTCATCTCATTATTTAATCTGAAAAGAACAGGATTTGCAAATTCCTTTATTCCATTTGCAAGAGTTCTGATTTGTTCATCTTTTTTACCTTCAATAATATCAAACATAGGAGTATAATCAAAAAGTTTTTCATTGTTATTTGCACAAGTTTGAACTGTAAGTTCAATAATTTTATCTTTATTATGCATTTTTTTCATGGTTTCAAGAGGTAGAGGTTCGCCTAAGTGATTGTACATCAAAATTATATCAAATTTGTAATCAATATAATCTTCAAGTTCCGGAATCTTTTCGTCAATAGCAGTAGTAGTAATGTTTTCAGTAAAAATTCCCCATTTAAAATCATTTGAATCCGAAAAACTATCATAAAAAGCAAGCGTTTTTTCGTCCCAATTTTCATTTTTTATAGGATGCATGTCCATAAAATATCCGCTTTGACTTGCTTTAATCAATTCAGGAATATTAAAAAACTTTTTAGAAGCTTTATTAGCATAATAAATAAGATTTTCTTTTAAACCACTTTCTGAAGTTTCTGTATAAGAATTTAAAATGTACATATAAGTTTTTTGATATTCCTCGCTAAAAGGCTTTGAAGTTTTAAACATAAATCTAGTGTAATATTGGCCGTTAGTTTGAATGAATGCATATGTATAAGTTAAATTATCGATTGTATCAAAATTTTTAGTCAAACTTAATATTAGAGCTTTTTTACCGTTAATTTCAGTATATCTATTTTCGTGCAAAACTATATCATTTGCAATTCTAAAATTTTCGTCCGTGTAAAATCTATTTTGATAATATTCAATGTACCAAAAAGTATCTTCATACGGAGAACGATCTTTTGAGATGTTAATGGATAAATCGTCAGATTTTGCAACAATAAAATCTTTAGAATCAGAAAAGTCAAACTCAAAATTACCTAAAAATTCAACACTATATTTATCAGAAATATTTTGTAGTGTAGTTTTATTATTTGAAATAGAAACAATTTTTATATCTTCGTTACCCTTTAACTTTATTGGTTCTAATTGTTCTATATTATTTACATAGATAATGTCATTAGCGTTTAAATATTTAAAATAATTTTTAACAGTGAAAAATTTAAATACGCAAAACGAAAAAACGAAAAATAAAATTGCAAGAAAAATCCACAAAAACTTCTTTTTCATATTATTCACCCTTTCTGAATTAAAATTATATATGAGAAAAAACACATATTCAATCTAAAATTAATCTATTGACTAAAATATTATAAAATAGTAAATTTATTTTATAAGAAAACTAAAAGGGGGCTTAAATATGCAACATTATTATACAAGAATACCAGCATGTAGTTCAAATGAGAGAATGGTTTATGGAAAAATTAATGAAACAAATTTTAAATTTGTAACAGATAATGGCGTATTCTCCAAAAAGCGTTTGGATTTCGCAACAGAATTTTTATTAAAAACATTACTAAAAAAAGAAGAAATTAAAGGAAAAGTATTGGACTTAGGTTGTGGCTATGGACCAATCGGAATAGTAATAAGCAGATTGTGCGATGCAGATGTAATAATGTCTGATATAAATTTAAGAGCAATAGAGTTAGCTGAAAGAAATGCTTGTATGAACCATGTAACAAGAATAGATACAAAAGAATCAGACTGCTTTAGTTGTATCACAGAAAAATTTGATGTTATAATAACCAATCCGCCAATTCATACAGGAAAAACAACCTTATACAACATGTATGAAGCTGCTAAAGAACATCTAAAAGAAAACGGAAAATTTTATTTAATAATAAACAAAAAGCATGGAGCACCAACGACCATAGAATTTTTAAAAGAAGTATACGGAAATTGCGAAGTCTTAGACAAAAAAGCAGGATTTAATGTGCTAAAATGTAGTTTATAACTTAAAAAAA